>CAIWRE010000315.1 GCA_903914985.1 uncultured beta proteobacterium
GGATCGTAAAAGCCTGCCAGGGATGCCGTGGCCGGTACTTTCACGCCTGCAACTTCAATCTCGTAGTGGGCAGCCAACAGTCCTGCGTCGTTGCCCGCCATGGCGCCCAGCTCCACATAGCCCATGCCCAGTGACTGGCCCAGCGCGTGGCCGAACATGCCTGAAGAAATGCGCCCCACGATGGCGCCGTCGCGCCAAATCGGCTCGTTGTGGTACAGCAAGGCGTTGGCGTCGTGCAGCGCAAACTGCACCAACTTGCGGGTCACGCCCTCTTCTTTTTGCTTGAGCAGCGCGGCGCGGCCCAAAAAGCCATCGGGCTTTTTCCAGGACACGGCAAATTCCAGCCCCGCCTGCAAAGGCGTGTCCTCGTCGCTGATGTCGTGGCCCCAATGGCGGTAGCCTTTTTCCATGCGCAACGAATTGAGCGCGTGGTAGCCCGCCAATTTCAATCCCAAAGGCTCGCCTTCTTTCATCAAGGCGTCAAACACCGCAGGCGCGCACTCCACCGGCACATAGAGCTCCCAACCGAGCTCACCCACGTAAGTGATGCGGCTGGCGCGCACACGGGCGTAGGCCAGATCGATTACCTGCGAAGTTCCAAACGGGAAGGCCGCGTTTGAAAAATCAGCGTCGCTCAGGCGTTGCAGTAGCTCACGCGAGCGGGGACCCATCAGGCCGAGCACAGCCATGCTGGCGCCCAGGTCAATGGCGGTGGCGCGTGCGTCGCTGGGGATCTGGCGCTGCAGCCAGGCAAAGTCGCGCGTTTGGGTCGCCGCGGCGGTGACCACCAGGAAGCGGTCGCTTGCTTCGCGGGTCACCGTGAGGTCGGCTTCAATGCCGCCACGCTCGTTGAGCCACTGGGTGTACACCACCTTGCCCACCGGCACGGCCATGTTGTTGGCGCAAATGTGGTTGAGCACTTTTTCTGCGTCGGGGCCTTGCACCACAAATTTGGCGAACGAGGACTGGTCAAACAAACCCACCGCATTGCGCACCGCGTTGTGCTCCTGGGCCGAATAGTCAAACCAGTTTTGGCGCCCGTAGCTGTATTCGTATTCGGCTTTGACACCCGCTGGGGCGTACCAGTTGGGGCGTTCCCAGCCTGCCACTTCGCCAAAGCAAGCGCCATGCGCAGCCAGGCGGTCATGCAAGATGGAGCGGCGCACTCCCCGCGCGGTTTCGGGCTGGCGGTAGGGCCAGTGCATGGCATAGAGCAGGCCCAGCGTCTCAACAGTGCGGTCGCGCAAGTAGCTGCGGTTGCGTTGGAAGGGCATGGCGCGGCGAATGTCCACATCCCACAGGTCCATGGGCGGATGGCCGTCCAGCATCCAGTCGGCCAGCACCTTGCCTGCGCCACCGGCCGATTGAATGCCAATCGAGTTAAAGCCTGCAGCCACAAACAAGTTGCGCACTTCGGGCGTTTCACCCAGCAGGTAGCGGTCGTCGGGCGTGAAACTCTCAGGGCCATTGAAAAACAAATTGATCCCCGTCTTTTCCAAGGCGGGCGTACGGTGCATGGCGGCCGTGAGCAAGGGCTCGATGTGCTCCAGATCGTCGGGCAGCGAGTCAAAGCTGAAGGTCTCCGGGATGCCCTTCATGCCCCAGGGCTTGGCAACCGGTTCAAACCAACCCACCAGGAGCTTGCCCGCGTCTTCCTTGAAGTAGGCACATCCGTCGGGGTCGCGCAGCACCGGCATATTGGAGTGCAGGCCTTCCATGGGTTCGGTGACGATGTAAAAGTGTTCTGCCGCATGCAAGGGCACCGTGGTGCCTGCTTTGGCACCCAGGGTATGGGCCCACATGCCGGCGCAGTTGACCACCATGTCGGCACGGATTTCGCCAAACTCGGTACGCACTCCAACGGCTTTGCCGTTTTCAATCAAGATGTCTTGCGCTGCACAGTTCTCAAAAATGCGCGCGCCACGGCTCTTGGCGCCTTTGGCCAGGGCTTGCGTGGTGTCAATCGGGTTGGTGCGGCCGTCTTTAGGCAAAAACACGCCGCCCACCAAGTCATCAATGCGAACGCCCGGCCACAGACTGGCAATTTCTGCCGGAGCCAGCGTTTGCACTTCCAGACCAAAGCATTTGGCCATCGAGGCACCCCGCTTAAGCTCTTCGAAGCGCGCCATGTTAGTGGCCACCGCAATCGAGCCCGTTTGGCGAAAGCCCGTGGCTTGACCGGTTTCTTGCTCCAGTGATGCGTAGAGGTTGGTGGTGTACTGCGCCAGGCGCGTCAAGTTGTAGGTCGCACGCAGTTGCCCCACCAGTCCTGCGGCATGCCAGGTCGTGCCACAGGTGAGCTGTTTGCGCTCCAGCAGCACCACATCAGTACACCCACGCAAAGTAAGGTGATAGGCCAGGCTGCAGCCCACAATTCCGCCACCCACAATGACCACGCTGGCCCGGTTCGGTAGATCCATGCGACCTCCAAAGTAAAAAATTGTTCGAAAATTATTCTAATGTAAAAAATCCGGCGGGAATTTTAAATTTGTGCTTACAATCCGCCAAAAATTCAGGTGCCGGGCGATTAGAACCCCGGAAAACGCATTTGCGCAATAGCGAGTTTTGGGTGCCGTCAAAAGCGACCAAGACCGTACAACCGGATATCGGAGACCTTCATGACAGAACATGTGCGGGTTGTCGTCATTGGCGGCGGAGTCGTTGGATGCAGCTGCCTCTACCATTTGGCAGCGCTCGGCGTCAAAGACGCATTGCTGCTCGAACGCGACGAGCTCACCTCCGGCTCCACCTGGCATGCTGCGGGCAATTTGCCGACGTTCTCCACCAGTTGGAGCATTCTGAAGCTGCAAAAGTACTCGGCCGCGCTCTACCGCAAGCTGGCTGCGTCGGCCGATAACCCGATCAACTACCACCTGACCGGCTCCGTGCGATTGGCCCATGGCCGCAACCGCATGGACGAGTTCCACCATGTCAAAAGCATGGCCAAGGCCAACGGACTGGACTATGAAATCCTGTCGCCTTCTGAGCTCAAAGACCGGTATCCGCTGATCGAAACCCACGACCTGCAAGGCGCTTTGTGGGACCCCTTGGACGGCGACATCGACCCCTCCCAACTCACGCAGGCCTTGGCACGCGAGGCGCGTCTGCTGGGCGCCACGATTCGCCGCCACACCCGCGTGACCGCACTGGCGCAAAAGCCCAATGGCGAATGGTTAGTCACCACCGACAAAGGCGAAATCACGGCAGAGATTGTGGTCAATGCCGCGGGCTACCGCGCAGGTGAAGTGATGGCCATGGTGGGCCGGCATTTGCCGATTGCCATCATGTCGCACCAGTACCTGGTCACCGAAGATGTGCCTGAGCTGACGCAGCGTGCCGATGCGCGCTTGCCGCTCTTGCGCGACCCGGACACCTCGTACTACCTGCGCCAGGAGCGCGAGGGCTTTATCTTGGGCCCCTACGAGTGGAAGGCCACGCCCATGTGGCTCGACGGCATGCCCGACGACTTCGCCAACCAGTTGTGGAACGACGATTTTGAGCGCCTCGAAAAATACATCGAAGACGCCATGGCCCGCGTGCCGGCACTGGCGCGCGCGGGCATCAAACGCGGCGTGAACGGCCCGATTCCCTACTCGCCGGACGGCAACCCCTACATCGGGCCCGAGCCCGGCCTGCGCAACTTTTTCCACTGCAACACCTTCAGTTTCGGAATTACCCAAGGCGGTGGTGCCGGCAAGGCCCTGGCCGAATGGGTGGTGCATGGCCAAACCGAATGGGACTTGTGGTCGCTGGACCGCCGCCGCTATGGTGATTACGCGACCACCGAATACACCGTGGCCAAAGCGATAGAGGTCTACCAAAACGAATATGCCTCGTCTTTCCCCTACGAGGAGCGCGCTGCGGGCCGGCCGCTGCGCACCTCGCCGTTGTACGACACGCTCAAAGCCAAGGGCGCGCGTTTTGGCGCGCGGGGCGGCTGGGAGCGCGCCGTCTACCTGGACTTGAAGGGCGATGTGCCGCCGGACACGCACTCTTTCCGCCGCGAAAACGTATGGCATGGCGCCGTTGCAGAAGAAGTGAAAGCCGTGCGCGAACGTGTGGGCATTTTGGATCTGCCCGGCTTTACGAAATACGAACTCAAAGGTCCGGGTGCAGCCAAGCACCTGGATTATTTGTCCTGCTCCAAATTGCCCAGCCAGGGCCGGGTATCGCTGGCCTATGCGCTCACACCCACAGGAAAGCTCTGGAGCGAATTCACCGTCACCCGTCTGGGCGAAGACCACTTCTACATCATCAGCGCAGCCATTGCGGCCACGCATGACATGGACTTGCTGCGCCAGGGATTGGACGCCAACAGCCCTATCACCGTGACCGACGTGTCCGCAGAATTCGGCACCTTGATCGTGGCCGGCCCCCGCGCCCGCGATGTGCTGAGCCAGGTCACGAAAGCTGATTTGTCGAATGCTGCCTTCCCATGGCTGACGGCGCAGTACATTGAAACGGTGACCGGCCGGACACTGGCCATGCGCGTCAACTACGTCGGTGAACTCGGCTGGGAATTGCATGCGCCCGTGGCGCAATTGCCTGCGCTGTACGCTGCTATTTGGGCGGCCGGCACGGCCTATGACATTCGGGACTTTGGCCTGTATGCCATGGACAGCCTGCGGGTGGACAAGTGCTACCGCGGCTGGAAAAGTGATTTGGAAAGCGGCTACACCCCGCTGGAAGCCTCGTTGGACCGCTTCGTCGACGTCAACAAGGCGGACTACATCGGCAAGGCGGCGCTTGTGGCCGAACATGCACGGGGTGCTGCACAGCGCTTTGTGCCGCTGATTTTTGACGAGGACGGCGATGCTGAGAGCCCGTACTGCGCTCAGGTGTTTGATGGCGGCACCAATGTCGGCCTGACTACCTCGGGCGTGTGGAGCCATACGCTACAAAAAAGCGTGTCGCTGGCCTATGTGCGCGCTGACAAAGCCACACCCGGCACCAAGCTGCAAGTGGAAGTGCTGGGCCAGATGCGCAGCGCCACCGTGCATGCCGAACCGCTGTACGACCCCAAAAACGAAAAGCTTCGCGCCTAGGCGCAAGTTACCCCCCACGGCACCCTTTTCTCTGGCATTTCACCGAGGTACACCCCATGAGCGCAACTGCTGAAAAATCCAATCCCCGCGGAGGTGCCCGCGAAGCCCGTCGCGCCGCCCGTTCGGCACCTTTGCCCGACAGCCTGCGCCCGGTGCGCCCCGGCATGAACGGTGGCGCCTTCAAGCCGCTGAGCGATGCCGACGTGCTCAAAATCCACCACGCTGCGTTGGACGCCCTGGAACACATTGGCCTGGCTGATGCGCCTGAGAGTGGCATCGAGCTCATGACCAAAGCAGGTGCCAAGCTGACTGACACCGGTCGCCTGATTTTTCCCCGTGCGCTGATTGAGGACACGGTGGCCAACGCCGCGCGCCACTTTGTGCTGCACGGCCAGGACCCCAAACACGACATGGAGCCCTGGGGCAATAAGGTCTACTTCGGCACTGCCGGCGCGGCGGTGAGCATGGTGGACGCATTCACGGGTGAATACCGCGACTCCACGACGCAGGACTTGTACAACATTGCCCGCGTGGTCGACACGCTGGAGCACATCCACTTTTTCCAACGCTCGGTGGTCTGCCGCGACCTCGACCTGCCGCGGGAGATGGACTTCAACACCACCTACGCCAGCGTGAGTGGCACCACCAAGCACGTGGGTTCGAGCTGGGTGTCGCCCGAGCATCTGGAAGAGACGCTGAAGATGCTGCACATCATCGCGGGTGGCGAGGACAAGTGGCGCGCGCGGCCCTTTGTCAGCCAGTCCAATTGCTTTGTGGTGCCGCCCATGAAGTTCGCCTACGACGCGTGCAAATGCCTGGAAGTGGCGGTGCGCGGCGGTATGCCTGTGTTGCTGCTGTCAGCCGGTCAAGCTGGTGCCACCGCGCCTGCATCCTTGGCGACCGCGCTGGTGCAAGAAACGGCTGAATGCCTGGCTGGCTTGGTGTATGTCAATGCCGTCAAGCCCAAAGCTCCAGCCATGTTTGGCACTTGGTGTTTTGTGTCCGACTTGCGCACCGGCGCGATGTCGGGCGGCAGCCCAGAGCAAGCGCTGCTATCCGCGGCCAGCGCGCAAATGGCGCGCTACTACGACCTGACCGGCGCCACCGCCTCGGGCATGTGCGACTCCAAAATGCCCGATGCCCAAGCC
>CAIWRE010000316.1 GCA_903914985.1 uncultured beta proteobacterium
ACCATCAAGACCATCGACAAACTGTCCAAAGCCCGCGGACTGGCACCCAACAGCCCGGAAAACCAGGGCAGTTTTTATTCGGCAGGGATTGCCTATTTCGGTAAATCAGGTTCCTTGCAGACAGTGGGCGGCAAAGATATTCCGAGTGTCGATACCTACTCTTTGTTGCTACCCAGCCCCAACTCGACGGTCCGAGTGCCTTTCCCCGATGGACGGGTGGTCACGCTCATCCCGTTCGCCAAAACAGTGGGGGAGAACGGCGGAGTCAAAGGGCAATACCAGACGACAAATCAATTTGCCGGCATCTATGTCACCGAGGCCAACACGACGCCCGGCAATTACAGCCTGAAGTTTTATGTGAATTTCGAAGACCATTCGGCAGGCGGTGATTTTGAAATGGATGCGGTGGCCTACTATGAAATTACGGCCGACAGCAGCAATATCCGTGTGGTGGTTCAGAACAATGCGAATGACGCTGCTGGCGGTCAAAACATGGGATACGTCATCAGCGGCACCAACCACGACGGTGCTTACCTGGTCGTTCAGGACCGGGCTGCAGCAGTGGCGCCGGCGTCCGACCTCTACTACTACTTGAACGTTCCTGAGGGAGCAACTTATTGGGCAGGTTATTGCGATCCGTCCGGCCCGTACGGCGATCACCGTGCTGAGCAACGGTGCAAGCTGCTGCCCAACAAGGCGGCGGGCACTACCAGCAGTAAAACATTCGGTCTGGCAGCAGCAGGCGCAACGACGCCTGTGCTCAAGCACCCCCTGTGGTACGCGGCCCGCTGGGGTGGATACAGCGGAGCGACTGCCCCGACCGCGCCGTTGCCCGAGGGTCAAACCCCCAGCCATTACGTCGAAATCACCAGCCCTGCTGGCCTGAAGTCTGCGTTTTCCACCATGTTCCAGGATGTGCTGAACCAAGGAGGTACCGTGGGCACGGTCACGTCCATGGGCAAAGAGTTGGCAACATCGTCCCGCATATTCACCACCTCTTTCAATCAAACCCTTTTTTCGGGCGACGTCACAGCGTCCAAGGTATCCGTCGCGTCGGCATCCCCCTCCGACAAGATTGCGTTTACCAAAGACTGGTCGGCGAAGGAAAAACTTCCGGCTCACGCCGACCGGAAAATCTATTACAAAGATCCGGCATCGGCTGTCAATGCGCTCACAGCGTTCACCTATGAGAATTTGAGCTCTGCGGGATCCGGTTACCCGCTGATATATACCAACCGTGATGTTGTCAATTATTTACGGGGCGATTCGGCAAATGAAGTGCGCAACGGAGGCACATTGCGCAATAGACAATCGATTTTGGGTACCACCATCAATTCAGCGCCGATCTATTCATCGGACACGAATATGGTGTATGTGGGTGCCAACGACGGCATGTTGCACGCCTTCGACGCAGACAGTGGGGTGGAGAAGTTTGCCTTCATCCCCACGTCCATCGTCGGCAATTCAGGTGGAGGGGCCGGCACCCTCAGTTGGCTTTCGAACCAGGATATACGGCACCGGTTTTATTTGGACGGAAACCTGGCCATTACCGACAAGTACACACCGGGCAGTGACATGGCTGCCGGCTATAACTATTTGGTTGGATTTGCAGGACGTGGTGGCAAGGGCTTGTTCGGTTTGCCTGTGAACGATTCCACCGTGAAACTCGACGGCGGCGTTTGGGAGACTAGCGGCAGCGGTGACAATCACATGGGCTACTTGCTGGGCAAGCCCGTCATCGAGCTGCTACCTGACGGGACCAACGTCGTTATTTTCGGCAATGGCTACAACAGTGCCAACAACCAGGCCGCCTTGTATGTGGTCAACGTGGCCAATGGCGCCGTGTTGGCGAAATATGTCACCTGCACCGGTGGCCCGGTGACCACGGCGGAAGCCGGTTGCGCCAGCAGCGACAGCCCCGCCAGCCCCAATGGCCTGGCCACCCCGGGTGTGTTGCTTCGCGATGGCCGGGTGCAGCAGGTCTATGCCGGGGACTATTTGGGCAACGTCTGGAAATTTGACTTGTCGGGACTGACCCAGGCGTCTCGCGAAACCTATTACCTGTCCGACGCCAGAATCAAGAAAATCTTTACAGCGAGAACCTCCGGCGGCGTGGCGCAGCATATCGTCGCACCCATGGTGACCAGCTTCAGCTCGGACAGCGTGGACCGGGATACGCAGGACAAACAATTTGTATTTTTCGGCACTGGCAGTGACCTGACGGCTTCCGATTTAAGCAACACATCCCAGGTCCAAACCATGTATGGGCTGATTGACGATGGCGGCGTCACGCCACCGGGCCGCGCGGAGTTGAGGCAAAGAACCATTGGGGCAAATGGCGTCTTTACGGGCTATAAAGACAATGCGTCGTTGCAAGTGCGTTCATTCTCCTTGGCCCAGAACGACATGGCGGGCAAACGGGGCTGGTACATGGATTGGACTTCGCCGTCCGGTGCGGATGTCGCACCGGTGGAGCAAGTGTTTACCGAGCCCACCTTGCGTTCATCTGTCACACCGACATTGGTGGTCAGCAGTGCCATCTCCAGCAGTGCGAGTTGCGTCAGTACCGGTGCCGGGTACCTGAATGCCATGGACGCTTACCGGGGCGGCGGTTTGTCCGTCAGCTATTTCGACATCAACCGCGACGGTCAGCGGAATGAGACTTTCACTGCCGGTGCGACAACCCAGCAGATCAGCTCCATAGATTTTGGGATCGGTGAGATCGGTAAAGCCGGATTCACGGGGGCGAACGTGATTGTGCAGGGATCCGGGCCGCAAACCGGGGGCGCGCCCAATACCGCGGATGTGGGTCTTTTGGGATCGCCCATCGTCTCGCGCCGCACCTCCTGGCGAGAAATTACCAATTAGGCAACTGCGCGGGGGAAAAAGGCGCGCAGGGCGTCCAGCACCTGCTCTGGCGCCTCTTCCATTAAAGAATGACCCGCCGGCACGCGGCACACTGTGCCGTGCCGGGCCTGCGTCACCAGGCTTTGGGCTGTTTTGGGTAGAGTCATCTGGTCACTGTCGCCCAACACGAAAAGGGTGGGGCACTGCACCGCGGCCATGGCCTCTTCGCCACCTTCGTAAGCGTCGCAGGCTTTGAAACTTCGGTAAAAAATATTCACCTTGGTGTTGCTGGCCAGCACCCGGCGCATCAGCGCGCGGCCCACGCCGTGCAGCCAGGTACCTGGCCCCAGGCTGGAGGGTGGTGGCGCCATGGTCGAGTGGGAAAATGTATTGACCATGTCAATGCCTTTGAGCGGTGCAGATTGGGCCGCCTCCAGCAATGCGGCCGACACCCGCATTGGAAAGGCGGTGCCCAGCAACGCCAGGTGACTCACCCGCAGCGGCCAGCGCGTAGCGACTTCGAGCGCAATGAGCGAGCCCAGGCTGTGGCCTGCAATTACCGCTTTTTGAACTCCCAGCGCGTCCAGCATCGCCAGCACAGTGTGCGCGGCTTGCTCCACGGTCTCGGGCGCGTCGCCTGTGCTTTTGCAGTGACCAGGGAGGTCGATGGCCAACACGTTGTAGCCATGGTTGGCAAAGTAGCGGCTTTGCAAAATCCACACACTGTGGTCGCCGAGCGCGCCATGGATGAACACCACGGTAGGGCGTTCGGGTGCAAAGGTCTTGCCACCGGTGTAGGCGTAGAGATGGGCGTCTTGGAGGGGGATAAGCACCGTGAAATCCTTGTGAAACAGGGCAATGCGTGCATTGTGCCCAATCGCCGGACGTGTGTAGCGCACACATGCTGCGCGATACTTCACCGTCGCCTTGATCTCTACTCTTAAGCAATATGCTGCAGAACCTCGCACCCTCCAGTCCCCCGGAACCCGTGGACACCGTCGTCATAGGCGCAGGCGTTGTGGGTTTGGCGGTGGCTCGAAGCCTGGCACTGCGCGGTGAGGAAGTGTGGGTGCTCGAGTCGGCCGATGCCATTGGAACCGGCGTGAGCGCACGCAACAGCGAGGTCATTCACGCGGGAATCTATTACCCGGGAGGCTCGTTGAAGGCACGGTTGTGTGTGCAGGGTCGCGACATGCTGTATGCCTACTGCGCCGGGCGCGGCATTGAGCACCGTCGCTGTGGCAAGCTGATCGTGGCTACGTCTGCGGCTCAAGTTGACACTTTGCACGCCACACAAGCGAAGGCGATGGCCAACGGCGTGGGTGACTTGCAATTCTTGAGTCGCATCGAGGCGCAAAGCCTGGAGCCCGCCCTGGAATGCCACGCCGCCCTGTTATCCCCGAGCACCGGCATTGTGGACAGTCACTCTTTGATGTTGGCGCTCCAAGCGGATGTCGAGCGTGCCGGTGGCCAGGTGGTGTTGCGCGCCGCTGTACACACGGTGGAACTGAACGGTGGAGCGGATAAGCGCCACCTGGTTCTTACGCAGGACGGCACCTGCCTGGCAGCAAGGAAGTTGGTCAACGCAGCCGGCCTGATGGCACCCGTGCTGGCGCAGCGCTTTAGGGGCCTCTCCAATCAATGGGTGCCCACACCGTTTTATGCCAAAGGCAGTTACTTCTCGCTTGCAGCGAAGGCGCCGTTTCGCCACTTGGTGTATCCGGTGCCCGAAGCGGCAGGCCTGGGTGTGCACCTCACGCTGGACATGGGGGGGCAGGCCAAATTCGGGCCGGACGTGCAGTGGGTGCAAGGCCCGGACGACTTGGACGTGGACCCGCAGCGCGCAAATGCCTTTTACGCCGCCGTACGGCACTACTGGCCTGCCTTGCCTGATGGCGCGTTGGTGCCTGCTTATGCGGGAATACGCCCCAAAATCAGCGGCCCGGGTGACCCGTCCGTTGACTTTTGTATCCAGGGGCCCTTGTTACACGGCGTGGCAGGTCTGGTTAACCTGTTTGGCATAGAGTCACCCGGTTTGACCAGTTCGTTGGCGATCGGTGAGTTTGTGGCCAGCATCCTCCTGCCCTGAGGGGATGGCGGCGGTCAAGCGGCCTTTTCTGCCACCTTGAGCGCGCGTTTGAGGTCGTCCACCAGATCGTCGGGGTCTTCTAGGCCAATCGACAGGCGAATCGTCCCCGGCCCGATGCCCGCGCCTTTGAGGGCTGCATCGTCCATGCGGAAGTGCGTGGTGCTGGCGGGGTGAATCACCAGGCTGCGGCAGTCCCCCACATTGGCCAGATGGCTGAATATTTTGAGTGCCTCGATGAACTTCTGGCCCTGGGCGCGTGTGCCTTTGATGTCAAAGCTGAACACCGAACCCGCACCGCGGGGCAGCAGCTTTTGCGCAAGCGCATGGCTGGGGTGGCTTTCCAGCATGGGGTGGCCCACGCGCTCCACCAGCGGGTGGCTGGCCAGGAATTGCACAACTTTCTCGGTATTGCCCATATGGCGCGCCATGCGCAGCGGCAGGGTTTCAATGCCTTGCAAAATCAGCCAGGCCGTGTGCGGGCTCATGCAGGCGCCAAAGTCGCGCAAGCCCTCACGCCGGGCACGCAGCAAAAAGGCACCTACCGTGCTTTCTTCGCTGAACACCATGTTGTGAAAGCCGGCATACACTTGGCTGAGCTCCGCAAATTTGCCCGACTTTTCCCAGTCAAACGCCCCCGAATCGACCACCACACCGCCCACCACCGTGCCGTGGCCGGACAAAAATTTGGTGGCCGAGTGGTAGACCAGGTCCGCGCCATGGTCGAAGGGTTTGATCAGCCACGGGGACGTCAAGGTGGAGTCCACCAGCAGCGGTACACCGTGTTCGTGCGCGATGGCGCTGACAGAGGCGATATCCAACACGTCGAGTCCCGGATTGCCCACCGTTTCGCCGAAAAAAAGTTTGGTGTTGGGCCGCACCGCCGCGCGCCAGGCGTCAAGGTCGTTGGGGTTGACGAAGGTGGTGTCAATGCCAAAACGCTTGAGCGTGTAGTGCAGCAGGTTGTGCGAGCCGCCATACAGGGCCGTGGAAGCGACGATGTGCGAACCCGCACCCATGAGCGTGCAAATGGCCAGGTGCAGCGCCGCTTGGCCGCTGGCAGTGGTGATGGCGCCGATGCCGCCCTCCAGAGCCGATACGCGCTGTTCCAGCACTGCGTTGGTGGGGTTGCTAATGCGGCTGTAGACGTGGCCCGCCCGCTCGAGGTTGAACAGTGACGCCGCCTGGTCGCTGGACTCAAAAACGAAGGACGTTGTCAGGTGGATCGGCACCGC
>CAIWRE010000317.1 GCA_903914985.1 uncultured beta proteobacterium
TTACCTTGCTGGCAGACGGCGATCACGATCTTTCGGGGGCACTGCAAGTGCAAGCCGCTGTGGTGCGGTTTGACGCCGGGCAGCTTCGCTTTGCGCTAGATGGCGTGGAGCAAAGTGCTGTGGCGCTGGTACAGGGACAGGCCGTGCATTTGGCGCTGGATGGCGACAGCTGGGTGGTGGAAGAAATTTCGGCGTTCCCAAATTCGCAAGCCGCCCAGGACCCCGGCAAGGCGCGCGCGCCGGTGGCGGGCAAAGTCAGCCGTGTACTGGTCGCTGCTGGCGACGCCGTGGTGCCCGGTCAACAGCTGCTCTGTGTGGAAGCCATGAAGATGGAAATGTGGCTCTGCGCGCAAGCGCCGGGCAATGTCAGCGCGGTGCACGTGCAGCCGGGCGACCAGGTGGAGTCCGGCGCGCTGCTGGCAGAAATCGCCGTGTCTGACAGCCCCCAATAAACGACAACCCTCATTCAAGAAAGTACTCGCCATGGACAAAGCAATTCTCACCTGTGCCCTGACCGGCGTCTTGACCGATCCCGCCCAGCACCCCGTGCCCGTAACGCCCGCGCAAATGGCAGCGGAGGCGCGCGATGCCTTCAACGCCGGCGCCAGCGTCATGCATGTGCACGTGCGCCAGCAGGGTGCCGGCATGGGCCATTTGCCTTCATGGGATCCGGGCGTGATGGAAGACGTGGTGGGCGCCATCCGGCAAGCCTGCCCGGGCGTCATCATCAACCTCACGACCGGCGTGGTGGGCAAAGACATCAGCGGCCCGCTGGACTGCATCCGCCGTATCAAGCCCGAAATAGCGGCATGCAACGCGGGCAGTCTGAATTACCTCAAGATCAAAGACAACGGCCAGTGGGCCTGGCCACCCATGGTGTTTGACAACCCGGTGTCCAAAGTTCAGCAATTCCTGGACGTGATGGGCGAATGCGGCACCCACCCCGAATTTGAGTGCTTTGACGTGGGCATCGTCCGATCGGTCACCATGTACATCAAAGCGGGCATGCTCAAGACGGGCATGGGCCGAGCCGAATACAACCTGGTGATGGGCGTGGCCTCGGGCATGCCTTGCGACGCGGACCTGCTGGAGCTGCTGCCGCGCTGGATGGCGCCGGACAGCGTCTGGCAAAGCACCCTCATTGGCCGCGCCGAGATTTGGCCGGTGCACCAAAAGACCGCGGATTTAGGCGGCATGCTGCGCACCGGTCTGGAAGACACCTTCTACTTGCCCAATGGCGAGCGCGCGAGTGGTAATGGTGCCTTGATCACGGAATTGGCGCATTGCGCGAAGCGGGCAGGGCGCGCGATTGCCAGCCCTGAGGAAGCCAGAACGCTATTAAACCTGTGATAGACTACGCAGCTTCGCGGCTGTAGCTCAGTTGGATAGAGTACTTGGCTACGAACCAAGGGGTCGTGGGTTCAATTCCTGCCAGCCGCACCAAAACGACAAGCCCTAGAACAGATATGTTCTAGGGCTTTTTCGTTTTTGGCGTGCTTGCCACCCATTTCCGCCATGGGTTTCACTTTCTGTTGGGAAAAGCGCCGTGGGCGATTGGTAAAGTAATGAGGCAATAAGAATTAAATTCTAAAAAGACGACGATCATGCGGTAGCATATCGTCATGCAAATAAAAACTGTTTTTTATGCGGTAATTTACTTAATCGCATTTTTTTTGAATTTGACGCTTGCGGCTCAGGCGCAAACCGAGGTCCAAGCCACTGCCCAAGGCCCTGACGTACTTCAGACATCCGGCCTCCAAAGCACCGGATTCGCCGTTTTGGCAGACGCTAACCGACCGAGCGTGAAGAACCCGAGCACAGCAGCGCTCCCACCGGCCGGTGACGATCTGAGCCGCCACCTGTCCTACGCGCGCGGCCCGGTCAAAGCCGAGCCACCGAACCAGTTTCAAATGTTTGTGCGCGAAGCGACCGGCAAGTTGCTGCCTCACTTTGGAAGCAACCTCTTCGACGCCCCTCAAGCCTATGTGCCGGACGCGGGTCTCGCTGCACCCGCCGGCTATGTGCTGGGGCCGGGTGATGAGGTCCGTTTGCAGGTGTGGGGTTCGGTGGAAATGAATCTGACCGTGGTGATAGACCGCAACGGACAGATACCAATACCCCGAGTCGGTACGGTTTCGCTGGCCGGTCTAACGCTGAGCGAATTGACACCTGCACTCAAGGGGCAGTTGTCCAAGGTACTTGCCAACTTCAACCTGAATGCGAGCCTTGGGCGTTTGCGCAGCATTCAGGTCTACGTGGTGGGCCAGGCCCGACAACCCGGCACCTATGCAGTGTCCAGCCTCAGCACCTTGGTCAATGCCTTGTTCGCCAGCGGCGGGCCCAATGCAAACGGCAGTATGCGGGGCATTGAACTGCGTCGCAACGGTAGCTTGGTCACCAAGATCGATCTTTACGACTTCATCACCAAGGGCGACAAAAGCCGTGATGTGGCCCTTCTCGCGGGTGATGTCATTTTCATTCCACAGGCTGGCCCGCGGGTGGCAGTGCTTGGCGCTTTGGACCAAAGCGCCATCTACGAAACGCGTGACAACGGTGAGAGCGTAGAAGCGGTGCTGTTGTATGCCGGTGGTTTGGTGCCGGTGGCATCGGTTCGCAAGGCCTTGCTGGAGCGCGTAAACCCCAGCTTGAAGTCTGCCCGTGAGGTGCTTGATTTGGCGCTCGACAGTGCGGGCCTTCAACAGAAGCTACAGGCGGGTGATATTTTGACCCTGCTGCCGGTGAGCGCCGCTTTTGCAAACGCCGTCACCTTGCAAGGTGTAGTCGCAGAACCGGTTCGTCACCGCTGGTTTGCCGGTATGCGAGTGGTCGATCTCATTCCCAGTACAGAAGCCTTGATCACGCCGGACTACTTCAAACGAAAAAACCAATTGGCCCAAAGCGGCGCTGTAACAACCAGTGCCAACGCAGCGGGCGCGCCGGATTCGGCCGGAGGCAACCTCACCGAAAGAATCCGCCGGATGTCTGACCAGATCAATTGGGAGTACGCGGTGGTGGAGCGTCTGAACCGGGAGCATCTGACGACTGAGCTACTGCCCTTTAACTTGGGGCGCGCCGTCCTACAGAAGGATCCCAGAGACAACCTGGTGCTTGAGCCTGGCGACGTTGTCACCATCTTGGGCCGCAATGAACTTGCGCTTCCACAAGAGCGCCAGGTGCGATTGGTCCGGGTCGAGGGCGAAGTGGCGGCACCCGGTATTTACCAGGCCATGCCTGGTGAGACGCTGGGGCAGTTGCTGCGCCGTCTGGGTGGACTGACCCCGCAAGCCTATCTCTATGGAACAGAGTTCAGCCGTGAATCGGTGCGAAAGCACCAGCAAACCAGTCTGGATGTCTTGGTACGACGCCTGGAAGCGCAGGCTCAGTCCAATGCGCAGAGTGCGGGTGCCAATGTTGCTGCAAGTTCACTGGTGCAGGCGCAGGCTTTGGTCACGTCGCAGCAGGCACAACTCAAATCGCAAATAGAGCGCCTCAGGGGTCTGAAAAGTTCGGGCCGTGTGGCCTTGGATCTCGATATTCGCGCCCGTGCCCTGGCAGATTTGCCTGACATCACATTGGAGGATGGAGACCAGATTGTGGTGCCCTCGTTGCCGAGTTATGTGTCTGCATTTGGGGCGGTCAACAACGAAAACGTGATTCTCTACAAACCTGGAAAAACGGTGTCAGACATTCTCAAATCGGCCGTGATGACCGACGAGGCTGAACCCGACCAGGTATTCCTGGTGAGAGCCGACGGTAGCGTGTTAGGCCGTGCTGAAGGCGGCAACTGGTTTGGGCGTGGATTCATGGCCACCCCGCTCATGCCGGGCGACACCTTGGTGGTTCCCGCCAAATGGGACCGTGAATCCAGCTACAACGCCACCGTGCGCGGCTTGAAGGACTGGACCCAAATTCTGTCCAACCTCGGACTCGGTCTGGCCGCAATCAAGACCTTAAAGAATTAGCCGCCATGCTGGAACACGCCGCTGATTCTCCCGGTCATGATGAAGCAGAAATAAGTCTGTTGGATTTGCTGCAGGTCGTGGCTGACAATTTGCGGTTGCTGATCGGCGGCGCACTGTTGGCGGGCATGACCGCACTGGGCATTACCTTTGCGATCGCACCCACTTTCACTGCCACGACGACCTTCCTGCCACCACAGCAGCAAGCCAGCGGCGCTGCCAGTTTATTGCAGTCATTGGGCAGCCTGGGTGGGCTCGCGGGTGCGGCCAGTGGACTCAAAAATCCCATTGACCAATATACGGCGTTTGTCAAAAGCCGCACTGTTCAA
>CAIWRE010000318.1 GCA_903914985.1 uncultured beta proteobacterium
CGCCTGCACCTGGACGCTGACGCGATGGTCAGTACCCTGTCCGGCGGCACCAAGAAGCGCGTCGCCTTGGCCCAGGCCCTGGTGGCGCAGCCGGAAGTGCTGCTGCTCGACGAACCCACCAACCACCTGGATCTGGACTCGATCGAGTGGCTGGAGGGCCTGCTGATCGACTTCAAGGGCAGCATCATCACCATCACCCACGACCGCTCGTTTTTGGACAACGTGGCCACCCGCATCGTGGAACTCGACCGCGGAAAGCTGCTGTCCTACCCCGGCAACTTTGCGGCCTACTTGGTGCAAAAAGAAGAGCAGTTGGCGCAAGAAGCGGTGATCAATGCGCGCGCCGACAAGCTGCTGGCCCAGGAAGAGGTGTGGATTCGCAAGGGCGTCGAAGCCCGCCGCACCCGTGCCACGGCCCGCATCGTGCGCCTGGAAAACCTGCGCGCCACGCGTGAAGCCCGTCGTGAAGTGGTGGGCAGCGTCAATATGGACGTCAACAGCGGCGCGTCCAGCGGCAAATTGGTCGCTGAGCTGACGCACGTCTCCAAGACTTTTGGCGACAAACAAATCGTGCGCGACTTTTCGGCCACCATTCTGCGCGGCGACAAGATCGGCTTGCTCGGTCCCAACGGAGCAGGCAAAACCACGCTGCTCAAGCTGATTTTGGGGGAGTACCAGCCCGACCCCGCACCGGCCAACGCACCCGCGCCGGAGCCGGGCCACAGCCCCTGGGGCACGGTGCGCCAAGGAGCCAACATCTCGGTGGCTTACTTTGACCAGATGCGCAATGCGCTGGACATGGATGCCACGCTGGAAGACTTCATCAGCCCCGGCAGCGAGTGGATTGAGATTGGCAACCGGCGCCAGCACGTCAAAAGCTATCTCGGCGACTTTTTGTTCTCACCGGCGCGTGCCAACTCACCGGTGCGCAGCCTGAGCGGCGGAGAGCGCAACCGCTTGTTGTTGGCACGTCTGTTCGCGCGACCTGCCAATGTGCTGGTGCTTGACGAGCCGACCAACGACCTGGACATCGACACCCTGGAGCTGCTCGAAGACCTCTTGCAAAACTACGACGGCACCGTGTTTTTAGTCAGCCACGACCGCACTTTCCTGGACAACGTCGTGACCAGCACCATCGCCTATGAGGGCGACGCCCGTTGGCGCGAATACGAAGGCGGCGTGAGCGACTGGCTCACCCAAAGCAAGCGCGCCAGCGACATTGCACAAGCCAAGGGACAAAAAGGCGCGAGCCCCTTCAACTACGGTCGCGACCAAGCCACCAAAGCACTTGCAGTGTCCGTTCCACTCACGCCGGTGGCCGCGCCGCCCGTCAAAACCCGCAAATTGAGCTTCAAAGAGCAGCGCGAACTTGACGGGCTGCCCGAAAAAATCGCGGCGCTCGAGGCCGAGCTGAGCGCCATCAACGCCGAATTGGCCGACGGCACGCTCTACGCCCGCGACAACGCCCGGGCGCTGCAACTTGCCAGCCGCAACAGTGCAATTGACGAAGAATTACTGCAGGCGCTGGAGCGTTGGGAGCTGCTTGGCGCATAAGTGATATTTTCTTGATATGATATGATTGCCAATACGGCATTCATATCTAGACCATAAAGGAAAATCATGCGTACTTCTCACTTTGCTGCACTTGCCCTGACTTGCGTAACGGTTTCCACAGCTTTTGCACAAAAAGCACCGGATTCGGTTTATGGAGAGTTGGGGTATACGCAAGTTACCCTGGCTTCCTCAGACTCCACTGCCCCGTCCATCAAACCGTCGGCGCTCCGGGCGATCGTTGGTTATGAATTGAACCGCAACTTTTCTGTGGAGGGCATGGTGGCAATGGGTATTGCCGACGGGACCGCAGATCTTGCTACCTCGGCCGGCACGTTGAACGCGAAGACCAAGATTGACTCTATGTACGGCGTGTTCGCCAAAGCCAAGGCCGAGGTGGCTCCCGGAGTGGAGTTGTTCGGTCGCTTAGGCTACAGCAAGGCGAACCTCACAACGACTGTAGCTTCCGGTTCTGGCAGTGCCAGTTTCGACGGTGCCTCTTGGGGCCTGGGGGCAAGCTACGCGGTGTCTCCAGGCGTGGCTTTGAACGTGGATTACATGTCGTACTTCAGCAAAGACGGTGTCAAAGCGACCGGTCCTACCTTCGGCGTGTCGTTCAAGTTCTAAGCAACGGGCGCTGGTTCTCCCCCATGAAAAAGCCCGCTGACTGCGGGCTTTTTCATGCCCGCAAATCGGCTGATGAACTCTACCCAGGTAGGCCAAACGGGCTATTTCGACGACGTGCTGCGCTGTCCTTTTCTCCGAATAAAACAAAAATCTCGTTTACAATAATTTTCCCTTTTATGTTAACTAGCTAAAATTTGAAGGAAAACCATGCGTAACTTTCGATTGACCGCACTCGCTTTAGCGTGCTTGACCGTCCCCGTGGCATTTGCGCAAAATGCCCCATCCGCTATGTATGGCGAGCTGGGCTACACGAGCATCACTGTTGCGCCAAGTGGGATGCCTGATTTCAAACCAACGGCATTGCGCGGAATCGTTGGGTACCAAGTCACTTCCAATTTCGCCGTAGAAGGCATGCTTGGAAAAGGCATGTCGGATGGCACTGGAACCATCACCCTACAAAACACCGCAGTCGCAGTTAACCTGAAGTTGGACTCCGTTTATGGTGTGTATGGGAAAGTGAAAACAGACCTTGCTCCCGGATTAGAGGCGTTTGGGCGTGCGGGCTATTCCAAAGCGAATACCACAGCAACCGTAAGTGTCTCGGGGACGTCCATCTCTAACACCGGCAGTACCGATGGCTTTTCCTGGGGCGTGGGCGCCGCCTACGCGGTTTCCCCTGGCGTCACAGCGACCGTTGATTACATGTCGTACTCCAGCAAAGAAGACGGAAAAGCTACCGGTCCTACCTTCGGCGTGTCGTTCAAGTTCTAAGCGACGGGCGCTGGTTTTCCCCCATGAAAAAGCCCGCTGACTGCGGGCTTTTTTGTGCCTGAAACATGGCTACTGCACCACGCCCGAGGTGTGCAATCGACGGATGGCCTCCGCATCCAACCCCAATTCCGCCAGCACCTCCTGGGTGTGTTCGCCCAAGGCAGGCGGCGCGCGGTGCAACACCGGCGGCGTGTCTTGCAGGCGCAGTGGACTGGCCACCGAGGCAATGGAGGAAACGCCGGTCTGTGCAATCACATCAGGCGCAACGGTCTGGTGCACCGCCAACCGGCGGGCGAGCACCTGGGGGTCGTCAAACGCCTGTGCCACCGTATTGATGGGTCCACAAGGCACCGCCCGGTGCTCCAGCAAAGCGACCCACTGCGCGGTGCTGCGCTTGCGGGTCTCCAACTCAATCAACGGAATCAGGTCTTCGCGGTGACGCACGCGGTCGGTGTTGGTAGAAAAGCGCGGGTCATTGGCCCACTGGGGCTGTCCGGCAGCCTCGGAAAAGCGCGCAAATTGCCCGTCGTTGCCCACGGCCAGCAACATGGCGCCGTCGGCTGTCCCAAATTCCTGGTAAGGCACCAGGCTGGGGTGGCTGTTACCTTGGCGCACCGGGTTGTCGCCGGTGTTTAAAAAGCCAGCGGCCTGGTTGGCCAAAATAGCCATACCTACGTCCAGCAGGCTCATGTCGATGTGCTGGCCCACGCCGGTGCGGTGGCGCACTTCCACCGCCGCCAGGATCGCGCTGCAGGCATAGACCCCCGTGAACAAATCAGTCAGCGCCACGCCCACCCGCTGCGGGGAGCCGCCCGGTGTGCCTTCGGCCTTGCCGGTAATGCTCATCATGCCACTCATGGCTTGAATCATCAGGTCATAGCCAGCGCGCTCGGCATACGGCCCATCCTGACCAAAACCGGTAACGGAGCAGTAAATCAGCCGGGGATTGAGCGCCTTCAGGCTCGCGTAGTCCAGCCCGTAATGAGCCAGCCCGTCGACCTTGAAGTTCTCTACGAGGATGTCGCTGCTCAGCGCCATCTGACGGATCAAGGCCTGGCCTTCGGGCTGCGAGATGTCTATGGCAATAGAGCGCTTGTTGCGGTTGCAGGACGCGAAATAACTCGCGTGCGTGGTGTCGTGGCCCTGGGTGTCCTTCAGGAATGGAGGGCCCCAATGCCGGGTGTCGTCACCGGCGCCAGGGCGCTCGACCTTGATGACATCGGCACCCAAATCCGCCAGCATCTGGGTGCACCACGGGCCTGCAAGGACGCGCGACAGATCGAGCACCTTCAGGTGCGGCAAGGCAGAAGGAGTGTCAGTCATGGTTTAGTCTTGGGGCCCGGAACCGGGCGTTGTGGCGGGTGCTAAGCTGCAGTTGACGAGGCATTGGGCGAATGATTGATTGCATTTGCTGTCCCACTCCCGGGCTGCCGACTGGCTGTCCGTTGCAGCGCGCTGTTTGTCGGACAGCACATCGCGCATGTCACGTTTGGCGTCGATGGCCGATGTTCCTTCGAATGCCTTGGGCTGGATGGCCGCAGCGCCCCACAGGCCCACCAGCGCCGCTATTTCTTCGGCACCGAGCACGCGCTTGTTCTGGATACACCGGGTCTTGTCACCTTGGCAAAGTTGGCGGCACATGCCGCCGTCCTGCATTGCCGGTGTTTGTGCTTGCAGACCGGTCGTTGCCAGACCCAGCAACAGGGCGAGCGACGCCAACCACCATGAAGGCTTGTGCTGGCCTGCGGCGGGCAGCTGTGCCATCCGCCCTAATTGGCAAACGCCGCGATGCCGGTCATGGCGCGGCCCAGGATCAAGGCATGGATGTCGTGGGTGCCTTCGTAAGTATTAACCACTTCCAGGTTCACCAGGTGGCGTGCCACGCCAAACTCATCACTGATACC
>CAIWRE010000319.1 GCA_903914985.1 uncultured beta proteobacterium
CCCGGTTTTTATCTGCTTTGGTCTTCACCGCGGTCAGCAGCGACCACGGCAGCACATCGCTGCGTTCGACCAGCGGAGCAAAGGGGCTGTTGGGGCTGTGGTAACCCGCGCCGCTCCCTTGTGCAATCGCACCCTCGCCCACGGGTGAACTCAGTTGAGCCTGTGCGGGGTGTGGCACCGACAAGGCCGTGGCAACGGCAAGGCACAGCGCCCCTGCAAGCCTTGTCAGCGCGCGTTGTTGTTTCCCGTGGGCGGTTGTGGCCATGCGTACTTCCTGTCAATCAAAAGCTAGGGCTTTGCCAAGCGGGCAAAGGTTTTGCGAAATTTCGCCACCTTGGGCGCCGCTACCGCCACGCAATAGCCCTGCGTGGGGTTGCGGGCAAAGAAATTCTGGTGGTAATCCTCTGCGCGGGCGTAGTTGTTGAGCATTTGCACTTCGGTAACGATGGGGTTTGGGTACACACCGCTGGCGTTCACTTCCGCGACCAGACTGCGGGCGACTTCCAATTGCTCCGCGGTGGTGCAGTAAATTCCGCTGCGGTACTGGGTGCCCACGTCGTGCCCTTGGCGATTCAAGCTGGTGGGGTCGTGGATCAGGAAAAATATCTCCAGCACCTCACGCACGCTGATGACCGAGGTATCAAATTCAAGCCTGATCACTTCGTTGTGGCCGCTGGTGCCGGTGCACACGTCGTCATAGGTCGGGTCGGGCAACTGACCGTTGCAATACCCGGACTCCACGGTTTGCATGCCGCGCACTTGCAGATAGACCGATTCGCTGCACCAGAAGCAGCCGGCGCCCAGCGCCAGCGATTGGGTGGAATGTTGCATGGTGAAATTCCCTAGGTAGTCTTTGGTGACCGCAGAGCATAAGCGGCTTGTGTTTCCCCTGCATGAAGTGCGTAAATGCAAGCCGTCTTTACCTGCGCGACCAAGAGCTGTCATTGACGCCGAGGGGTCTGGCGGACTACACTACTAACCTGCCAGTCAGTAATACATGAATCTTCGTACCCGCCTTCGAGACCTCGCCTGCCCCGCCGCACCCAAACGGGAGCGGCGCAAAGAGGCGCGACCTCGCGAATTGCTCGATGCCGCTCTGGAACTGTTTGTGGAGCAAGGTTTTGCTGCAACCAAGGCTGAAGAAGTTGCCAAACGTGCTGGAGTGTCCAAAGGCACTTTGTTCTTGTACTTCGGCTCCAAAGAAGAACTGTTCAAAGCCGTGGTGCGCGAAAACATCGCGGGGCAGTTTTCGGAATTCAACGTCGCGCTGGACAGCTATACCGGCAACACCGAGTCCCTGATGCGGACATTTATGGCCGCCTGGTGGGTCCGTGTGGGTGCCACGCACAGCGCTGGCATCTGCAAACTGATGGTGAGTGAAGGCCGGCATTTTCCGGAGTTGGCGGAGTTTTACCGCGCAGAAGTCATAGACCCTGCATGCCAAGTGATCGCCCGTGTGCTGGAGCGCGGCGTGCAGCGCGGCGAATTGCATGCCAATCTATCAACGCACAGCGTCTACACCCTGCTGGCGCCAATTTTGTTTTTGATGCTTTGGAACAGTGCACCCGGTTTGTCCGGGGACCGGACCTTGGATGGCGCTGCCTTTTTAGACACCCAGATCGATGTTCTACTGCACGGCATTGGTGTTCGTAACACCCATGCACCCCACAACCGCGCTGCGCCCGCAGACCTTCTCTGACGCTCTCACCCCATGAAAATTCGACTCAAATGGCTACTACTCGGCGCAACGGTCGTCGCCCTGGGCGCCGGTGGCTGGCACACTTTTCAATCGCGCAAGCAGCAAAAGCAGCTGATTGAAGCGCAGCAGGAGGCGCAGAAAAATCGACTGGCGGTACAACTGGCACCTGGCGATGTGGTCACTGTGCAAAACCGGCAGTTGTCGCAAGGCCTGCCCATCTCCGGCCAAACCAAAGCGGTGAACGCGGCTTTTGTCAAAGCGCGTGTGGCCGGTGAGTTGCTGGACTTGCAGGTTCGCGAAGGCGATTTCGTCAACGCCGGACAAATTGTGGCGCGGGTGGACGGTACCGAATATGCAGCCCGTTTGCGCCAGGCGCAGCAACAGGCACAGGCGGCCAAAGCCCAGGTCGACATTGCGCAGCGCAGCTTTGACAACAACCGCTCGCTGGTCGACCAGGGATTTATCTCCAAAACGAGTTTGGAGGCGTCGGCCTCCACCCTGGCGGCAGCCCAGGCCAGTTTCTCTGCCGCGCAGGCGGGTGCGGATGTGCTGCAAAAGTCCTTGGACGATGCGGTGCTGCGTGCACCGATTGCCGGGCAGGTGTCGCAGCGCCTGGCGCAAAACGGTGAGCGCGTGGGGGTGGACAGTCGCATCCTTGAAATCGTGGATGTGCGCCGCCTGGAGCTTGAAGCCACCATTGCGGTTGCCGACGCCAACCAGGTGCGCATTGGACAAAGCGCGCAATTGCGGTTTGATGGCGCCACAAACCCCGTGGCCGCCAGAGTGGTCCGCATCAACCCCAACGCGACACTCGGCAGCCGCGCGGTCATGATTTACCTGTCGATTGCAAGCGCTGACACACTGCGCCAAGGGCTGTACGCCGAAGGCCTTTTGGCCACGGGCACGGTGAGCGCCTTGGCTCTGCCCTTGAGCGCCGTGCGCACCGACAAACCTCTGCCCTATGTGCAAGCCGTGGTGAATGGCCAGGTGCGCCACATGCCCGTCACTTTGGGCATGCGTGGTGCGCTGAACGACCAGACCATGGTGGCGGTGACCGGTGTGCCGGAAGGCACCGTGGTGCTCACTGGCGGCGTGGGCCCGATGCAGGTGGACACTGAAGTCACCTTGACCGCGGGCGCGAAGTAATTTATGTGGTTTACCCGCGTCAGCATCCACAACCCGGTTTTCGCCACCATGATGATGCTGGCGCTGATGGTGTTGGGCGTTTTTTCGCTGCAACGCCTGCAGGTCGACCAGTTTCCCAACATCGACTTCCCGGTGGTGGTGGTGATCACGGAGTACCCCGGTGCCTCTCCCGAGATCGTGGAAAGCGAAGTCTCGAAAAAGATTGAAGAAGGCGTCAACTCCATTGCCGGCATCAACGCGCTGACCTCGCGCAGTTATGAGGGCCAATCGGTGGTGGTGATCGAATTCGGTCTGCATGTCGATGGCCGAAAAGGTGCGGACGATGTGCGTGAGAAAGTGGCCTCGGTCAAACCCCTGCTTCGCACGGAGGTCAAAGAGCCCCGTGTCCTGCGCTTTGACCCCTCGGCCAAGGCTGTTTGGTCGGTGGCGGTGTTACCGGACACCAGCCCGGGTGCGCCCCGCTTGAGTGCAGTGGAGCTTACGAATTGGGCAGACCAGGTGTTCAAAAAGCGCCTGGAGAACGTGCGCGGCGTGGGTTCTGCCACCATCGTGGGCGGAACCAAGCGCGAGATCAATATCTACCTCGACCCCAAAGCTCTGGAGTCGTTTGGCATCACGCCGGACCAGGTCGTCAATGCGCTGCGCAACGAAAACCAGGATTTGCCGGTGGGCAGCATCCGCTCATTGCAGCAAGAGCGCACCATACAGATCGCGGCGCGCGTGCAACGCCCGGAAGACTTTGCCAACATCATCGTCACGCGAAAGAACGGCGCGGCGGTGCGCGTCGGTCAACTGGCCAAGGTACGTGACGGGGCGCAAGAGATTGACAGCCTGGCGCTTTACAACGGCGAACGCACGCTGATGCTCACGGTGCAAAAGATGCAGGACGAAAACACCATCGCGGTGGTCGACGGACTGCAAAAAGCCTTCGCCGAGGTGCAAAAACAACTGCCGCCGGGCATCAAACTGGCGCCAATCACCGACGGGTCGCGCCAAATTCGGGTCTCAGTCGACAACGTGCGCCGCACCCTCATCGAAGGCGCCCTGCTCACGGTGTTGATTGTGTTTTTGTTCCTCAACTCCTGGCGCTCTACTGTGATCACCGGTCTAACGCTGCCCATTGCGCTGATCGGCACTTTTTTCTTCATGTACGTGTTCGGCTTCACCATCAACATGATCACCATGATGGCGCTGAGCCTGTGCGTGGGCCTGCTGATTGACGACGCCATCGTGGTGCGGGAAAACATCGTGCGCCACGTACAACTCGGCAAAACGCCATTTCAGGCGGCGCTCGACGGCACCCAGGAAATTGGCCTGGCCGTGCTGGCCACCACCCTGTCCATCGTCGCGGTATTTTTGCCTATTGGTTTTATGGGCGGCATCATCGGCAAGTTCTTCCATGAGTTCGGTCTGACCATCGTCGCGGCCGTGCTGATCTCCATGTTTGTCAGCTTTACCCTGGACCCTATGCTGTCGAGCATTTGGCACGATCCGGCGGTGGAACACCACAGCCGGCGCGGCCCGCCCGTTACTTTGTACGACCGCACCTTGGGACGCTTGACCAGCTGGTTCGAACGCAGCACGGAGTCGCTGGCCGATGGCTACCAGAGCATCCTGGCCTGGGCACTGGTGCATAAGGTCAAAACCTTACTTTTGGCGCTGGGCGTGTTCGTGCTGAGCGTAGCGATGGTGCCCTTGCTCGGTACCGAGTTCGTACCCAAGTCCGATTTCTCTGAGACCACGCTGAACTTCAATACCCCCACCGGCACATCACTCGAAGTGACCGAGGCCAAGGCGCGCCAGGTGGAGGCCATGGTGCGCGCCTTTCCAGAAGTGAAATACACGCTGGCCACCATCAATACCGGCAATGCGCAGGGCAAGATGTACGCGAGCATCTACATCCGCATGGTGGACCGCAAGGACCGCAAGCTCAGCATCAATGACATGTCCGTTAAGTTGCGCCAGCGCTTACAAGAAGTGCCGGGCATTACCGTCACCCACATCGGCCTAATGGACTCGGTCGGCGGCAGCAAGCAAATTTTGTTTTCCATTCAAGGGGCGGACACTCCGACGCTGGAGCGTCTGACCCAAACTGCACTGGTTCAGCTGAAAAACGTACCCGGCCTGGTGGATCTGGATTCCAGCTTCAAACCCAGTAAGCCCACCCTCAAAGTGGAGGTTCGCCGTGATGCAGCGTCCGACCTGGGTTTGACCGTGGCGCAAATCGGTAGCAGTCTGCGCACCTTGGTGGCAGGCCAAACTGTGGGCAACTGGCGCGCATCTGACGATCAAACGTATGACGTCAATGTCCGGCTTCAACCTGAAGCCCGCGACACACCGCAAGACCTGGACCGCATTCCCTTTGCGCTGGTCAATGCGGCTGACGGAAGTACCCGCATTGTTCGCCTGAATCAGGTCGCGACGGTGGCCGAGACCACCGGCTCCAATCAAATCAACCGCCGCGACCTGATGCGTGAGGTCTCCATCAGCGCCAATGTGTCCGGTCGCTCCGCGGGCGAAGTGTCTGCGGACATCAAAAAGGTGATGGACCAGATCGCCCTGCCGCAAGGCTACAGCTACAAGTTCAGTGGCTCGACCAAAGACATGGCCGACGCTTTTGGCTACGCCATCTCGGCACTGGCGCTGGCCGTGGTGTTCATCTACATGATCCTGGCCAGCCAGTTCAAAAGCTTTTTGCAGCCCATGGCGCTGATGACCGCCCTGCCCCTGACCTTGATTGGTGTGGTGCTGGCGCTGATGATGTTCAACTCCACGCTGTCCATGTTCTCGGTGATCGGCGTCATCATGCTGATGGGCCTGGTCACCAAAAATGCCATTTTGCTGGTGGACTTTGCCATCCGCTCGCGTGAACCCGGCGTCGCGCCTGATGGCAGCGCGGTGCCCGGACTTGAGCGCAACGCCGCGCTGCTGCTGGCGGCCAAAGTGCGGTTGCGCCCCATCTTGATGACCACGCTGGCCATGGTGTTTGGCATGGTTCCACTGGCCTTTGCCTTGACCGAGGGCTCAGAAATGCGCGCTCCCATGGGGCAGGCGGTGATTGGTGGTGTGATTACCTCGTCGCTGTTGACCCTTGTGGTCGTTCCGGTGGTGTACTGCTACATGGATGATCTGGCGCAGTGGTGCCGCAAAAAGTGGGGGCTGGGCGCCGCCTGACCGGCTGCTGACACCCCCCACCGGTAAAATTTGAGCTATTCCCCGGACTGTTTCCTTTACCCCTTACCTGAGTGAGCCACCGTATGAACCTTAGCAATGTCGCCCAAGCCCGATTCAACATGATTGAACAGCAAATCCGGCCTTGGAACGTGCTGGACACCGAGATCTTGGACTTGCTGGCAGACGTGGCGCGCGAAGACTTTGTGCCCCAAGCGCAGCGCGCGCTGGCTTTTGCCGATATGGAAGTGTCGATTGGTCATGGTGAATCCATGCTTGCGCCCCGTCTGCAGGCGCGTCTGCTGCAAGATTTGCAAGTGCAGTCCCACGAGCGAGTCCTAGAAATCGGCACGGGTTCGGGTTACCTGACGGCCTTGCTGGCACGCCGGGCTGCAAGCGTCCTGTCATTGGAGATTCAGCCCGAGCTGGCTGCCGCCGCCCGCGTGAATCTGCAGCGCGCAGGCGTGAACAACGCAGAAGTGCGTGTGGCTGACGGCGCCCAGCCTATGCGCGGCGAAGGTCCGTTCGATGCCATTTTGCTCGGCGGCTCAGTCGCCGAAGTGCCCAAGCACCTGCTGGACTTGCTGGCCGTGGGCGGCCGCCTGATCTCCATCGTCGGCGACGAACCCATCATGAACGCCACCCTGGTGACCCGGGTAGGCCCCACCGATATACGCAGTACCAAGCTGTGGGACGCGAATGCGGCACGCCTGCACGGGTTTGCCGAACACTCGCACTTCCATTTTTAAGACCCGAAGTTACCGACCTGCCCAAGCATGATCGATCAAGTCGCGCCATCAGGATTTGCGCAATGGATCGCCAGCATGGCGACGTCCCATCCGCTGGATCGCGCGGTGCTGCTCGATGTGCGCGAGCCACACGAACTGCAGTGGGCCAGTGTGGCGTCCAGCGCGGCGCGGCATGGATTTCAGTGGGTCGCCATTCCCATGGGGCAACTACCTGCCAGACTGAGTGAGCTGGACCCCGACCAACCGATTGCCTGCCTGTGCCACCATGGTGCACGCAGCATGCAAGTCGCCCGCTTTTTGGTGAGCAACGGCTTTTCCGAAGTGAGCAATATCGCCGGTGGCATTGATGCCTGGTCCCTGCAAGTTGATCCCGCTGTGGCCCGCTACTGACGCTTGCGCTCACCACCCTCCCCTTCACCATCCGCGTAAGCCTCGCATTTCTTCACCAGAGACTCCCCCATGTCCAGCCTCCCATTTCGCTCCACATTCCGCCTCCTGCCACTGCTGCTTGCGCTGGGCGCGGGTGCATCGGCGCAAGCCCAAAGCCTGGCAGACCTGTACGCCGCGGCGCGTGGCTATGACGCTGCCTACCAGTCAGCCAAGGCCCAATACGACGCCACGCTATTCAAAGCCGATCAAGCACGTGCGCTGGTACTGCCCAAGGTTGGCTTGACCTCGGGCTACTCCGGCACCAACTACGAGGCCAAGTCCATCCCGGTCGCCGCCGTGGATCGCAGCTACACCACGCAAACCATCGGCATCAGTGCCTCGCACCCGCTGTACCACCCTGCAGACGATGCAAGCTACCAGCAAAGCCTGCGCTCCAACGATCAGGCCACTGCGGCACTCAAAGCCGCTGAGCAAGACCTGATCGTGCGCCTGAGCCAAGCGTATTTTGATGTTCTGGCGTCCAGCGACAGTCTGGCCTTCGTCAAGGCCCAAAAGGCGGCGGTGCAAGAGCAACTCGCCTCAGCCAAGCGCAATTTCGAGGTTGGTACTGCCACCATCACCGACAGCCGCGAGGCCCAGGCACGCTTTGACCTGGTGACCGCCCAGGAAATTGCGGCCGATAACGATCTGCGGGTTAAGAACCTGGCCTTGGCGCAGCTGGTGGGCCAGCGTGCCGCGCAGCCCAAACGCCTGGCCGAGCCTGTGGCCTTGGAAAAATTCGCAGCAGCCGATGTGGATTCGTGGGTCAGTCGCTCACAAACAGAGCACCCTGCCATCCAGCAGCTGCAAGTCGCTTTGGACGTAGCCCAACTCGAAACGCGCAAGGCCCGTGCGGGCAATTTGCCCACGCTCGATCTGGTCGCCGGCTACCAGGCGGCCACCAACAACGGCTCGGCCACTACCGGATTGAATTTCGGTAGCAACGCAAGCACCATTGCTGTGAACTTCAACCTGCCTCTCTTTGCCGGCTTTGCCATTCAAAACCGCGTGAAAGAAACCGTGTCTCTGGAAGAAAAAGCCCGTGCAGACCTCGAGTCTGCAATGCGCACCGTGGCGCAGGGAACACGTGCTGCTTTTTACGGCATGGAGTCAGGTTTAGGCCAGGTGAAAGCCTATGAAGCGGCTGAGATTTCCAGCCAAAGTGCTTTGGACGCCAACAAGCTGGGATACCAGGTGGGCGTTCGCATCAACATCGATGTGCTCAACGCCCAAAGCCAGGTCTATGACACCAAGGCCCGGCTGTCCAAGGCGCGCTATGACGTGCTGATGGGCAGTCTGCGTCTGCGCCAGGCCAGCGGCACCCTGGCAGAAGCCGACCTGCAACCGGTCAACGCACTGCTGGCGAAATAGCCCAAGGCGCGCTCGACGTCCGCGTCAGGCGCGAGACCGTGCCAACAAGGACATGATCCTGGCGCAAGTGCGCAAGGCCGCACCGCGGTGGCGCAGCGCAAAAGCCAGCGCGGCGCTGCTGGCAGCCTCTAAAGCATCTGCATCGTTCACCAAGCGAAGCGCCATGTCCACCGCATGTGCCATGTCCGGCACAGCGTAGGCGGCACCTTCATCCAGTGCCAACTCCGCCGCCTGCGAAAAATTGAAAGTGTGGGGACCCATCACCACCGGGCAACCGCAGGCTGCGGCCTCAATCAGATTTTGCCCACCCAGCGGCGCAAAACTGCCGCCCAGCAGCGCCACGTCGGACAGGCTGTAGTACACCGCCATTTCGCCCAGACTGTCGCCCAACCACACATCTGAAGGCGCAAAACCCAAGCCGTCCTGGCTGCGGCGGGAAACGCTCAAACCGGCGGTATTGAACAGTGCAGCCACCGCATCAAAGCGCTGCGGATGGCGCGGCACCAACAGCCACTGCACGGCTTGCACACGGTTGCCTGGGGCGGCGCGCAGTGCGTCCAGCAGCATCTGCTCTTCGCCTTCGCGCGAACTGGCAAACAGCACCACCGGTTTTCCCACGTTCTGCCGCAGTGCCAGGCCTTGGGCGCATTGTTCGGCCTGCGGTACGGTGTCAAATTTCAAATTACCCAAAGGCGACTGTACGGTGGCTCCGAGCAAGCGCAGACGCCGCGCGTCGTCCTCCGTTTGCGGCCAGATGGCGGACAAACCGCGAAACGCAGGCACTGCAAGCCATGCCAGGCGTTGAGACTGGCGCAGCGACTTGGCACTCAGCCGCGCATTCACCAGGCACAGCGATACACCCTCTTGTTGGCAAGCCCGCACCAGGTTGGGCCACACTTCGGTCTCCATCAGCAGCCCGATGCGGGGCTTGAAGTGCTGCACAAAGCGGCGAGCCGCTTGCGGTGTGTCCCAGGGTTGCCAGACCTGAATATCACCTTCCTGTAGCAAGCTGCGA
>CAIWRE010000320.1 GCA_903914985.1 uncultured beta proteobacterium
CCGTGCCGTGGTGCGCGACATGTATGCGCCGCACGATGCACAAAAGGTCATGAGCCAGATCACCATCTTTTTTGGTCTGGCGCCCGCGATTGCACCGCTGCTGGGCGGATGGCTGTTGATTCACAGCAGTTGGCATGCGATCTTCTGGTTTCTCACGGCTGTGGGACTGTTGTTGTGGGTGGCGAATTACCGCTTGCTTCCCGAGACCCTGCACACCAGCCAGCGCCAGCGGTTTCACCCCAGGAATTTGCTTGCAGGCTACTGGCAGCTTGGGGGTGACCCGCGGTTTTTGCTGCTGGCGCTGGCCAGCGGCATACCCTTTAACGGCATGTTTTTGTATGTACTGAGCGCACCTGTATTTTTGGGTGAACACCTGCATTTGCTGCCCCAGCAGTTTTTTTGGTTTTTCCTGGTCGTGATTGCCGGCATCATGGCCGGCGCCTGGGTCAGTGGCAGATCAGCGGGCAAACGCACACCCAAACGTCAAATACGCGATGGCTTTGTCATCATGCTGTGCGTGGGTGTGTTCAATCTCGTGGCCAACGCGCTGTTCACCGCGCATGTGGCTTGGGCCCTGCTGCCGCTGGGAATATTTGCCTTTGGCTGGGCGATGATGGTGCCGGTGGTCACTCTCCTGGTGCTTGATCTGCACCCTGAGCGCAGGGGCATGGCTTCGTCGTTGCAAATGTTTATTGGCTCCACGGCCAATGGCATCGTCGCAGGTTTGATTTCCCCCTGGGTTATGCACTCCACCATTGCCTTGGCAGGCGCATCCCTGTGCATGATGGGTGTCGGCTTGTGCGCCTGGATGTGGATGCGCCGACGTTGGCCGCGCATCGGAGCAGACATCGTTGCGATAGTCCCCTAGCCGCTAGAGATCAAGCGCTGGACGCAGCGCGCTGCGCGGGACATAGCGCCACCGTCCTAGTGCGGTGGCGGCCACTGCAGCAACCCCTGCTGTCAGCAGTACCTGGTGCCATGACGTTTGCCAGACGCCATCAAATGCGCCAAACAGGCTCGCTTTGAGCCCGTGCACCACCCAGGTAATCGGAAGCCAGGGGCTCATACTGGCGAAAAATGTACCGCTGAGTTCCACTGGCAAGACCCCGCCCGAAGACGACAGTTGAACCGCCAGAAACAGCATGGACAAGGCTTTGCCCGCGTCGCCCAAAAGCCGGGTGAATGCGCAAACGATCAGCAGGAAAGCCAGTGCAGCAGTGATCACCGTGCATGCCAGCGCTGCCGGTTGCGATACTTTGATGTGCAGCACATATTCCACCGTCACCAGCACCAGAAGCGCCTGCACCAGCACCACGCAGGCCGGTAAAACCAGCTTTCCCATGAGGCGCGCGACCGGATTGAAACGCCGCGCCGTCCTTGGGAGCACGCGCAGGTTGACCAAAAATGCAGCGATGCCGGCGCCCAGCCAAAGTGCTGCAGGGATGATGTTGGCGGAAAAGCCGCTGCCGCTGTTTTGCACGCTGGCTTCGACTTCCAGCACGGGTTGCACCGAGTTGGCCAATCCCTGTGCACTGCCCACAGGGGCATCCTGGGCGGGGGGCAGTGCATTGACAAGAACATTGGCGGCATCCAGCACGGTACGGCTGGCGCCGCTGATTTTGTCATTGGCCTGGGCCAACGCGACGCTGGCGCGGGTGAGTTCACTGGCTCCGTCGGTCAGGCTGTCAATGTGAGTGTCGTCCGGCAGTTTGCCCACCATGGTACGGATCGCGCCATTCATGGATCGCACCCCGTTGGTCAGGGTACCGACACCGGCACTGAGTTGTACTGCACCGTCACTGAGTCGCTGCTGTCCGGCACCTGCATTGCGCAGGCCGCTGTCAAGCTGGCCGAGTCCCAGCGCCAATTCAGCCACCGCGTCACGCACGGCGGGACGCACCAGCAGACTTCCGTCCGCTTCTTTTTTGAACGCCTCGACACCTGCATTGAGCGCCTGGCTGCCCTCTTGCAGACTTTGAATGGCTTTGCGCATTTCGTCCTGGTTGGCCGCTAAAGCATCTGCGCCGTTGGCCAGCGCTGTCAATTCAGAATTGCGCGGGCGCTTGGCGTCTACGCTGCGCAAGCCTCCTGCGAGCTGATGCAAACCGCCGCCCAGTTGAGCAACACCGTCACTCAGCCGCGTTGCACTGGTGCTCAAGGCGCCTGCGCCCATCGCGGTTTTGGAAGCGCCACTGCTGAGCTTTTCGGCTGCTTCATGCAACTGGGCTGCCGCTTGACGCAGCCGCTCCACGCTGTTTTTGGAGCCGGCCGCGTTCAGCAGAACCAGGCTCCAGCGTTGTTCATTCAGGCTCTCGTTGACTTTGTGCCCGAGTTCGGCCGCAAACAGCTGCGCAATACGCGCGCCTTCAAAGCTATTGCCCTCGGACGCGTACACCACCAACTTACCAGCGCCGGGTTGGGCGCCCGGCACGGCGTTGGAGCTGAAGTCTTTCGGGATGATGAGTGCGAACACCAGCGTTCCGTGGCGCACTTGCTGGCGCGCCTGGTCGGCGTCGTCCAGGCGCATGTAACCGAAGCGGGGAATTCGCTCCAATTGCTGCACCAGCTCCTGTCCCATATTCACGTTTTGCTCGCGGTAGACCACGCCCTGGTCCAGATTGACCAGTCCGACTTGCAAAGCGCCGCTATTGGCTGCGGGGTCCCAAACGCTGGAGAGGTAGATCACCACATACAGCGCAGGAATGAGCGATACCGCCCCTACCGCCAATCGCGACTTTGCGCTACCGAAGAAGAAGGCCGCTTCAAGCCGCACCAGCCAGCGGATTTGGCGCACCAGGGCCCAGGGTCGGCGTAGCAGCCAACCGATCAATCCCGGGCGGCCTGCGGATCTCACCAACGAACGCCCAACCGCAAAAACAGCTTGCTCAACACAAACAGCGGGCCCACCCACAGGTACTGCACATCCTCAAAAAAGGAAGGTTTTTTCCCTTCCAAACGGTGGCCGATGAACTGAAAAATCCAGGCCACCACAAACACCACCACCGATACCGGCAACAGCACGCCATGTGCATCCAAAGCGTCGACCGCCGCCAGAATCACCGAGGACACCAGCAGCATGCA
>CAIWRE010000321.1 GCA_903914985.1 uncultured beta proteobacterium
GGCGCAGAGTGCTGCCGTCGGGGCCACCGAGGTGCAGCGTACCGCTCTCGGCCGCACTGGTTTGCATGGACACAATGGCCACCCAGTCACCGTCTGCACCGTCTGCACCGTGTGCGGCCTGCACCACCGCGCCACAGGGCTGGTCGGGGTCGTGGCTGGAAAACACTTCTTGTCCGGCGACAGGCTCGTTCATCCCCGCAGCGACTGACAGGCTTACCAGGTAGGAGCGTCGTTTCAATGTGCCGCGAAACTGACTGCGAGCCACCACCTCCTGGCCGGGGTAGCAGCCTTTCTTAAAGCTCACGCCACCCACCGACTCGTAGTTGAGCATTTGGGGCACGAAGGCCTCCACCACCGCTGCGCTCACCGTTGCCACGCCACTGAGCACGTCGGCACATTGCCAGTCGGACAAGGCCAATGCCGGGCCTGCCGGTGCAGAGGCGTTTGCGTCTGCCACCCAGAGCTGGCGCGGCAGACCTTGCGCGGGGTAGAGCTGAACCATGGCAGCCCCGGCCTCTGCGTGTGCGCCCCAGGGCACCTGTGCGGGGTCACCCGTCGGGAGGGTGCTGTCACCGAGTAATCCGTACACAGCGTAGTCCTGCGTCGCATCACGCAGCTTGGTCTTGGCCCGCATCACGAACATGGACAGGCGCTTGAGGGTGGCGGCCAAAAGGTCCTGGCTGCAAAGCAGTAACACTGCGCCGTTTCCATGCTGCACGGCCACAAAGCTGGCCTGCATCCGCCCCTTGGCCGAACAAAACGCCGCCAGCCGGGCCTGAGTGGCGGAGAGTTGGTTCAGGTCGTTGCTGAGTTGGCTGTTAAGAAACTTGATGCTGTCTTCGCCCGTGGCCTCTATCACGCCCCAGTGCGACAAGCGCGCAACGCCGCTGTCTGGCAGTGCATGGGGGAATTGAGGGGAGCGAGACTCAGGATTCGGGCTGGGGACATTCATAGCCCGAATTATGCGGCCCACCCCAAGCTTGCCAGGCCTTTAGGGCCTTGGCTGGAACGCGTGATCTAGTCTTCGACGATCAAGGCGCAGGGGGCTTTGACCTTGAGGAATTTGGCGCGCTCATTGCACAACGACACTGCCAGACGTTCGCCCTGCGCAGACAGGCGCACGTAAATTGAACAGCTAAACGCCATTTTCAGACCGTCGGTTCGGCTGTCAAAGGCCGCGGCGCAATGGCCGTTTTTGCCCAGATCCGGCTTGTTTTTGGCGTACTGCTCCAGCAAGGGCTGGGGCAATTGGTGCGGCGCGATGGTCGGTGCGCCATCCGCCGCGTGGGCACTGATGAGGCAGCAGGCCAAGATACTGGAAAGAAGAGGGCGCAAGGTGGTCATAGGCTTATCTTAGTCAATCACCCAGACCGATGGGCGCGGGCGTGTGCATGGCAATGCGGGTAAAAAGCCGGTCGTACAGCGGCTCTCGTGGGTATTTGCCGGTAAGCGGGTTGCTTTGATCGATGAACGCCTTGTCAAGCAGGTGCCAGTCCTCGGCCTCCAGTACTTTTTGTGCCTCCGGGATGACTACGGTTTCTTCGATGCGGATGTGGTTCAAGTAAAAGTCCACATAGGCCTGCAAGGTCGTTTCGAACACGCCCCGCCGGGAGTCGCCCAGTAATTCCCAACCCAGCAAGAGATGCTGGAGCTCACGCACCAGTGCCTCGCCAATGTCGTGCTCGTGCGTGAGCTGGGCGATGGCCTCGCGGGTCGCGGCAGACCGCTCGGCCACGGGAGGGAACAGCAGTTTTGTCTCTTTGGTGTGGTGCAGTCGCTCCGGGAACTCGTCCA
>CAIWRE010000322.1 GCA_903914985.1 uncultured beta proteobacterium
GATCGGCGCACGTGCAAGATGACCGGCAACTGGTGCTGCTGGGCCAAGCGCAGTTGCGCCCGATACAAGTGTTCTTGTGTTGCCCATGCAGAGGGCGTGTTGAGTGTCGGCGCAAAACCATCCAAGCCCACTTCACCCACCGCGACCAAGCGCGTGTCCGCGTGGTGCGCTTGCAATGCGTGGTCGAGGTGTTCTATATCTTCCAGCGAAGCTTGGGGGGTGTACAACGGATGGATGCCCAGGGCATAGGCATCGCGATGGGCATGCGCCAACTGGCGCACGGCCTGAAAGTTGGCCACTTCCACCGCAGGGATGACGCAACACCCGACACCTTGGGCGCGGGCCTGCTCACGCGCTGGCGTGCGGTCTGCGTCAAATTCCGCCGCGTCGAGGTGGCAGTGGGTGTCGATCCAAAACATGGTGCTCGAATTATCGAGCCCACCCATGGCGGGCCGAGGCCGCCTCAGAGATAGGCGTGCAAGCGACCGCGTCGGTCGTAGGTGGTCAACACGCTAACGTAGGCTGCGGGTCGCTTCGGGGTGTCGGCCTGCACAGGTTTGTGCAGATGGGGGGCTGGGGCCTGGAGTTGGCGCAACCACTGATCGTAGGCATAGCGCCGTTCGGGGCAAGACAAGATGGCGTAGGCCGCATTGAGTCGGGCCATGTGATCGCCCGCGCCAGGGCGAGTGCGGGTGGTGTGGTCCGGGTGGTAACGCTTGGCCAGGGCGCGGTAGGCGGCACGGATGACATCGGGCTCCGCTGTGGGGGCCACGCCTAGCAATGCGTAATGGTCTTTGAATCCGTCCATGTGACAGATTCTACATAAAATCAATAAAAAGTTCTAAAAATATTAGAAATAACTTATTTAATAGTTACTTTTCAGTCTTGCAATTGGCCCTGTTGGAGGCTCAGTTGGCGATCGCACCGTGCGGCCAGGGCGGTGTCGTGGGTCACCAGCACAAAGGCCGTGCCTTGCTCGCGGGCCAGTTGCAACATCAGGGCAAACACTTGGTCGGCGGTGCCGCGGTCGAGGTTGCCGGTGGGTTCGTCGGCCAGCACACAGGCTGGGCGCGTGACCAGCGCGCGCGCAATGGCCACGCGCTGGCGCTCGCCGCCCGACAGCTCGGCAGGGCGGTGGTGCATGCGCTGGCCCAAGCCCACGGCGTGCAAGATGGCTTGGGCCTGAGCGCTGGCTGCCACGCGATCCATGCGTCGAATCCACAGCGGCATGGCCACGTTGTCGATGGCGCTGAATTCGGGCAGCAGGTGGTGGAACTGGTAGACAAAGCCCAGGTGTTGGTTGCGCAGCGCGCCCAACTGGCCCACGCTCAGCCCTTGCAAGGCTTGGCCCAGCCAAGCCACGTTGCCGGTGGTGGGCGCATCCAAGCCGCCGAGCAAATGCAGCAAGGTGCTTTTGCCAGAACCTGAGGTACCCACGATGGCCACCGTCTCGCCGGTGTGCACGTCCAAGTTGACGCCTTGCAACACGGTGACATCCAAGGGGCCTTCGCGAAACCGCCGTCCCAAGTTGCGCGCCATCAATACCGAGGGCGTTGGGGGGAGCTGGTTGGGTTCACTCATAACGCAGCGCCTCGGCGGGGTTGATGCGGCTGGCGCGCCAACTCGGATAGAGCGTGGCCACCAAGGCCA
>CAIWRE010000323.1 GCA_903914985.1 uncultured beta proteobacterium
ACGGACCGGCGCGCAGCTGCAGGTCGAGTGCCCGTTGGGGTCCGCGCAGGCCCTGGCAGGCGTCGATGATGGCCTGGGCATGTTCGCCAAAGCTGCGCTGCGCGTCTTCGGCAAACTCGCTGTCGTCCAGCGCGCCAACGTCCACGTCTGCGCCCAGGCCCTTGGCAATGGCGGCAATCCGCAGCAGGTTTTCCCATTCTTCGGGCTGGTCGCCCTGGCGCTCGAACACCGGCGGGCTGTAGCGCGCATGGTTGCGCCACGACATTTGCGGAAAGGCCACGTCGTAGTGCAGGTCCTCCAGGGGCGAGGGGCCAGGCAAGATCACGTCGGCGTGGCGCGTGGTCTCGTTGAGGTAAATATCCAGGCTCACCATGAAGTCCAGGCTGTCGAGCGCCTTGGCCAGCCGCGGCCCGTTGGGCACGGAGAGCACCGGGTTGGTGGCCATGGTGATCAGGGCACGCATGCGGCCTTCGCCGGGGGTGTCAATTTCTTCGGCAATGCAGTTGATGGGGAACTCGCCCATCACCTCGGGCGCATGGCTCACACGCGACTGGCGCCGCGCGGTAGAAATGCCTTTGCCAAGCCCGCTGTTACCGCTGCTGTTGCTGGCAAACGCCGCCGACTTGGCAAACATAGCGCCGCCAGGCGCGTCCAGGTGGCCGGTCAGGGTGTTGAGCACATCGACCAGCCAGCTGGCTAGCGTGCCGTATTCCTGGGTGCAGGTGCCAATGCGGGCGTAGACGGCGGCACGCGGTGTGCCTGCGAGTTGGCGTGCCAACTGGCGAATGGTGTCGGCGTCGATGGCGCAGCGTGCGGCCACGGCTTCGGGTGCAAAAGCCGCCACCGCAGCGCGCACATCGTCCACACCGTTCACCCATTCCTGCACGGCACCCAGACTGACCAGGTTTTCTGCAAACAGGGTGTGCACCATGGCACCGAGCAAAAACACATCGGCGCCGGGGCGGATGAAGTGGTGGGCGTCTGCCACCGCAGCGGTTTCGGTGCGGCGCGGGTCAATCACGATCAGCTTGCCGCCACGCGCCTGCATGGCTTTGGCCTTGCCCCGAAAGTCGGGCACGGTCCACATGCTGCCGTTGCTGGCCAAGGGGTTGGCGCCGATCACCAGCAGCCAGTCGGTGCGGGCAATGTCGGGCACGGCCACCGAGAGCCAGGTGCCAAACATCAGGCCGCTGGCCAGTTGCTTGGGAATCTGGTCCACGCTGGACGCGGAAAAAATGTTCTTGGTGCCCAGCGCCCGCGCCAGCTTGGGGAAGTAGGTGAGCAGTCCGATTTTGTGGGCCGAGGGGTTGCCGGTAACCACGCCGACCGCGTCGCGACCATGCGCTGCCATGATGGGCAGGAGGCGGCGCTCGATCTCGGCAAAAGCCTCTTTCCAACTCACTGCCACGTGCACGCCATTGCGCTTGACCATGGGGCTGCGCAAGCGGTCGGGGTCTTCGTGCAGGTCTTTGAGCGCCACTGCTTTGGGGCAGATGTAGCCCGCGCTGAACACGTCGGCATCGTGGCCGCGGATGCTAATGACTTTGCGGTCCTCCACTTTGATTTCCAGGCCACAGCAGGCCTCGCACAATGGACAAATTCGATGGTGGGTGCTCACGGTCATGGTTCAACAATAAGAGTTTGGCTAGAGGGCTAAGTATCAGGCAGCGGCTTGCAAGCCATGGCGGGCAATCAGTGCCTCACGCTGGCGCGGGTCGAGGTTGAGGCGGCGCAGGTCGCGGCCCACG
>CAIWRE010000324.1 GCA_903914985.1 uncultured beta proteobacterium
CGGCATTTGAGGAAGGCGTACGCCCCCACGGTCACTCACTGCGTGTGCTCCCTGCCCCCCGAGGGGGCCGTCCTGCGCCTTGGGGCGGCCCGGCGGCGCAGGGTCTGCTCGGTAAGTGATCAGATTGCCCGGTTCTACAAACGCGACGTATTCGCTGTTCGGGTCCGCCATGGCCGCGCGGCCCAGGGCGATGAATTCATCAATGTAAAACTGGTAGTTGGTGAACAACACAAAGTTTTGAAAATGCTCCGGCAGCGTGCCGGTGTAATGGCGCAGCCGGTGCAGCGAGTAGTCCACGCGTGGAGCGGTAAACAAGGACAGCGGCTGGGGTTCGCCCGCGCGGGCTTCAAAGGTGCCATTGGCAATGCCATCGTCCATGGCCGCGAGGTCGGGCAGGTCAAACACATCGCGCATGCGGGCGCGGCGGGCGGCGTCCATGGTGCCTTCAATATGGTCGTTTTCGGCAAATGAGAAGTGCACCGGAATCGGTTGCGCGCTGGTGCCAACCTCGAGTTCCACACCGTGGTTTTGCAGCAGCAGCTTGAACTGCTCGCGGTAGTAATTTGCAAACAGGTCGGGGCGTGTGAGCGTGGTTTCAAACCGCCCAGGGCCTTCCACAAAACCGTAGCTCAGGCCCGCGCCCTCCGCGCCGTTTTTGCGCGACACGGTTTCGGTTTGCAAGCGCACCAGCGGGTAGCAGGCACGCACATGGGTGTGGAACTCATGCCCGGCCACAAAGTCCTGCATGGCCTGGCGCAAGTGCGCAATGCTGCCGTCATAAATGCGCATGACCTGCGCCAGTGCGGCGTCAGCATCGCTAAAGCGCATGGGCGCGATGAAGGGAGGAAGTTGGGGGCGGGCTTGGCTCATGGGGCCATTGTGCCGCCCCGGGGTTTCCGTGGGGTTACACCTGCTGCCGCAGCCAAGGACTCACCCGGTACCGCTCGCCGCGGTATTGGGCGTCGAGCGCCTGTAAGACCTCGATCACGCCTTGGACATTCCATGCTGCCAGCCAGTCAAACGGGCCTGCGGGGTAGTTGACGCCCAGCTTCATGGCCTGGTTGGCCCCTTCTACGGTGCACACGCCTTGCTGCACCGCATCGGCTGCTTCGTTGATCAGCATGGCCACCGTGCGTGCGACGATGAGGGCGCTCTGGTCTGCCACTTGCTGCGGCTGGTAACCCAACAGACTGAGCCAGTCTTGCGCCTCCGATTTGCATTCGGCGCTGGCCCGCAACGAGGGTGCCCAGGCCAGCACCCGCGAGCCCTCGGACCCAAACGCCATGTCAAACACGGCCACGTGAGTGCCCAGGCTGGTGGCGGTGCGGCCGTCGGTTTGGCGCAGGTGCAGGGTGGCGGTGGAGAGGCCGGTCCAATCGCTGTTGCGGTCGTGCGTGAAACCTACACCGGCATCGCTCAGGCAACGGGCCCATGCGTCCATGCGCGAGCCGCTGCCGTGCAGGGTGACGCCACTCAATGCCGGCGCTGCGGCGGTGGGGCGGGTGGCCAAGCTCGGTTGGGCAGCGCCCTCGGCGTAGTCGTAAATGCCGCGCCC
>CAIWRE010000325.1 GCA_903914985.1 uncultured beta proteobacterium
ATGGGTGTCTTGGTTTAACCACCACAGACTCTTGGAGCCGATTGGGTATATTCCCCCTGCCGAGGCTGAAGAAAATTACTATCGGCAACTTGCCAGTCAAACCGCCACAACGGAATGACTTAAACCAACTGGCCTCCTTGATACCCGGGGCGATTCAGACAAAGCCAGCCAGCAATTGCTAGCGTGGCACAATCAAACAACGGTGGGTCATCACGGGATCAAGGTCACTATTACAAATGACGGCACTTCTTACGGTATTTTTTCATTTGCTCGCTGGGAAACCCATCATTTATGCGGGTTCTAAGCCCTAACGGGGTTCCGGTCGCAGCACCATTACACTCGCCTCATGCCACGCTACAACACCCCTTTTGAGATCCATGTTCACGGACAAGTAGCCTTGCGCGCGGACGTCGGTTTTGACGCATTGCAAGACGCGCTCAGGCCTTTGTGGAAGTACGCCGGCGCCCGTAATTTGACCGACGCCGCTGCCAGTGCTTATGAGGATGAGCCTGGCATCGTATTGGTGGCGGAAGACCATCTCTTGCAGATGTGTTGGACGGTGGCGGGCGATGATGATTTCCGCCAGGTTCTCGATGAGGTATGCATGAACCTCAACGAGGTCGCTACCACCGGTGCGGCCATCGAGGTCACGTTTTACGACACCGATTTTGACGACGAAGACGGTCCTCCACCTGAGGGTGAGTCACGCGATGACTTTGTGATGCTTTTTGTCGGTCCTAACCCGGCCGCGATCATGCAAGTTCAGCGCGACTTGTTAGTGCAAGACGTGGTGACCATGATGGAGCGCCACTTTGACGGCGCTGAATTGGGCGGCGTCGTGGCGGAAGTTGACAAACTCTTCGCCCAGCGCTTTGACGCTCTGGTGAGTTCGCTTGAAATTGGAAAGCCACCGCGCGGATCGGGCGGTGGCTTTGGGAGCGGGCATGGTGGCGGGCGAAAGCCCCGGCACCTGCACTAAGAGCTTCGCCTCAGCTTCAGCTCGGGCGGCTGAAGCTTGATGCGCAATTAGCAACCTCGGGTGACGGGCATTTCCACTTCTTTGGGGTTGACCGCGTACTTGCCCAATTCCAGCTTGGCAATGGCATTGCGGTGCACCTCGTCCGGACCATCGGCAAAGCGAAGGGTGCGCGCGCTGGTGTAGCTGTAGGCCAGAGGGAAGTCGTTGGACATACCGCCACCGCCATGCACTTGCATCGCCCAGTCGATCACCTCGCACGCCATGTTGGGCGCCACCACCTTGATCATGGCGATTTCGTTCTTGGCAAATTTGTTGCCGCCAATGTCCATCATCCAGGCCGCTTTGAGCGTGAGCAGACGCGCCATGTCAATTTTGCAGCGTGCCTCGGCAATGCGTTCCTGTGTCACGGTTTGCGAGGCAATGGTTTTGCCGAACGCCACGCGCGATGAAGCGCGTTTGCACATCAATTCCAGAGCACGTTCTGCCAAGCCAATCAAGCGCATGCAGTGGTGAATACGTCCAGGTCCAAGACGGCCTTGGGCAATTTCAAAGCCACGGCCTTCCCCGAGCAGGATATTGGTGACCGGCACGCGCACATTTTTGAACAGCACTTCCATGTGGCCATGGGGCGCATCGTCGTAGCCGAACACGCTCAAGGGGCGAACCACCGTAATTCCCGGGGTGTTGGCAGGCACCAGCACCATGCTTTGCTGCGAGTGACGCGCTGCTTCGGGGTCCGTTTTGCCCATGACAATGTAAATCGCGCAACGGGGGTCGCCCGCGCCGGAAGTCCACCATTTGCGGCCATTGATCACGTAGTCGTCGCCGTCACGTTCAATGCTGGTGGCGATGTTGGTAGCGTCGCTGGACGCCACATCGGGTTCGGTCATGGCAAATGCCGAGCGGATCTTGCCTTCGAGCAAAGGTTTGAGCCATTGGGCTTTGGCGGCGTCTGAGCCGTAGCGGGCAATAGTTTCCATGTTGCCGGTGTCAGGTGCCGAGCAGTTGAATACTTCGCTGGACCACATGACACGACCCATGATCTCAGCCAGGGGCGCGTATTCCTGGTTCGTCAGGCCAGCGCCGTGGTAGCCCGAAGCTTCGGCGCTGTCCACCGGCAGAAACAGGTTCCACAAGCCCGCGGCCTGTGCTTTGACTTTGAGATTCTCTATGGTCTGCAGCGGCGTCCAGCGTTTGCCGGCGGCAGAGTTAGCCTCGATCTCTGCGTGATAGGCCCCCTCTGATGGGTAGATGTGCTCGTCCATAAAGGCGAGCAGCTTGGCCTGCAGTGACTTGGTTTTTTCTGAGTATTCGAAGTCCATGGCGTTTCCAATCGATGGTTGTGTAAATGGTGGGAGGAAGGTAATTAGGTTTGTTGCGCGAATTTCCAAGCCAACTGCGCCAAGGGCTTGGCACCGGCTGCGGAACTGACCGCTTGTGCGCTGGATGCAGTGCCCGCTTCCACGCGCTTGGCGATGCCTTGCAAAATTGCAGCAATGCGAAACATGTTGTAGGCCATAAAGAAGTTCCAGTCCGGCTTGAGCGCTTCCGGGCTGATGAGTTGGGTATGTTCGCAGTACATGCGGATGTATTCAGGCTGAGTCGGGATGCCTAAGCCCTCTACATCAACGCCTGCAATGCCCCGGAAGCTGCCTTGGGGAATATTCCAGGCCATGGCGTGGTAACTGAAGTCAGCAAGTGGGTGTCCGAGCGTAGACAGCTCCCAGTCCAAGACCGCCAGAATGCGAGGCTCAGTGGGGTGAAAAACCAGGTTGTCCAGCCGGAAGTCGCCATGGACGATGCTGACCATGTCTTCTGACTTGGCAATCGCAGGAATATGCGCGGGTAACCAGGCAATGAGTTCGTCCATTTCCGGGATGGGTTGCGTGATGGACGCCAGGTATTGTTTGCTCCAGCGCGAGATTTGCCGCTCGAAATAGTTGCCAGGTCTTCCATAACCGGCCAAACCCCGCGCGGCAAAGTCCACCTTGTGCAGCTCTGATATCACCCGGTTCATCTCGGCGTAAATGGCTTTGCGCTCGGAGGGCTCCATGCCGGGCAAGGTTTGGTCCCAGAGAATGCGCCCCTCAATGAATTCCATGATGTAGAACGCGCGGCCTATCACCGACTCGTCTTCACACAGGCACAGCATTTCGGGCACTGGAACGGCTGTACCGGCCAGCCCACGCATGACCGCAAACTCTCGCTCGATCGCATGGGCCGAGGGCAATAATTTGGCGACTGGGCCCGGCTTGGCGCGCATCACGTAGCTGCGCGAAGGCGTTATCAGTTTGTAGGTGGGGTTGCTTTGTCCGCCTTTGAAGGCCTCCACCGTCAAGGGGCCAGCAAAACCTGGCAGATTGGTATGAAGCCAAACGGACAACGCTTCCACGTCAAAGGCGTGGCGGCCGGCAACGGCTTGGGTACCTACAAAATGGTCAAAGTCGCTCATATGCTTTTCAAAAAGTAATGTTTCAAAGCTCGGCTTCTGCGATTTTGAGGAGGGCACCACGGTCGCGCACCACCAGGCCACCCGGTTCGATACGGATCGTGTTGTCCCGCTCCATGGACTTGAGCTCCTGGTTCACACGCTGGCGTGAGGCGCCAAGCAGTTGGGCCAGTTCTTCCTGCGCGAGTTGCAGACCAATGCGAATTTCACTGCCATCGCTGAGGGATGGGACACCGTAGCTGCGCACCAGATGCAGCAGCTGTTTTGCCAACCGTGCCCGCAAGGGAAGCGTATTCAGGTCTTCCACCAAACCATACAGTTGCCGGATGCGACGGGCGTGCAGGCGCAGCAGTGCCTCGTAGAGCTCGACATGCGTGGCCAGAATTTTCTTGAAGTCTGCTTTGGCCACACACAGGGTGGTGCTCTCACCATGGGCATAGGCATCATGCGTGCGGCGGTCACCGTCAAAAATGCTGACGTCGCCGAACCAAATGCCTGGCTCTACATAGGTCAGAGTGATTTGTTTACCGGACAGCGATGTGGAACTGACTCGGACCGCACCCCTGGCACACGCAATCCATTCCTCAGGGGGTTCGCCACGGGCGGCGATCAGATCGCCGTCCCGGTAGCGTTTGACGTAGGCGCAGCGCAGGATGTCGTGCTTGAGCGAAGGAGACAGTGCCGAGAACCATCGCCCCGCATTAATGGCGCTTCTTTCCTCGACAGTAAGAATGGGTTCGTCCATGGCAAGACTCTAACGGACGGATGCAAAAATTGACATGCGGCCCATTGTGACCGCGCACATGGCAGCGAGCGAAAAAAGTTGTCGCCTGGGCGTCAAAAACCCCCATGCATGTCGCCTGAGCCTTACTGTGTCAAGGTGCCTTCTTTTTGGATCATGCGGTCCAATTCCGCGCAGACATCGGCCATACAGCCAGAAATCACCATGCGCCCCGAGCCAGTGCGTCGGTGGTCGGAATCCACTACGCGTACGACCCTCAACGGTCGGCGGTTGGATTGGGGTCGCTGGATCCGCAATGGCATGACCGACGCACCTGTGTTTAGCACTTGCGGGAATGGCCGGGTGTGTGAAGCCTTGGTCGAGGCTTTGGATGACGGCGCCAGGCGTTCCTGGTCGGGCTTGAACCAATCCGCCAGACGGTAAAGGGTGGCAGAAACGGTTTGGGATGCGAGCATAGGGAGCATGGTGGTACGCCTCGGTAATTACATGATCATGGTGTTGCGGATCAGGCCCACGGCCAAACCTTCGATTTCAAAGGGCTCACCGGGCTCTACCACGATGACGTTGAAGTCCGGGTTTTCCGGGTGCAGTTCAATCAAATGCTTGTTGCGGCGAAAGCGTTTGACAGTGACTTCTTCGCCGATGCGTGCGACGATGATCTGACCGTTCTTGGCTTCTTTGGTGGATTGAACCGCCAGCAGGTCCCCGTCCATGATGCCAACGTCGCGCATCGACATGCCGCTGACCTTGAGCAAGTAGTCTGGTTGGCGCTGAAACAGGCTGTGTTCCACGTAATAGGTTTGCTCCACATGCTCCTGCGCCAGGATGGGCGAACCCGCGGCCACACGGCCAATCAGAGGCAAGGACAGTTGGGCGAGTCCTGGAATGCCGAGCGAAAGCTGCTTGGAGCGGGAGAAATGAAGGTCACGCAAGGATTGCCCGCGCAGGCGGATACCGCGGGAGGTGCCACTCACCAACTCAATGGCACCTTTGCGCGCCAGTGCCTGCAAATGCTCTTCTGCCGCATTGGCGGACTTGAAGCCGAGTTCGGTGGCAATTTCGGCCCGGGTCGGGGGGGCACCGGTGCGCGCTATGGCGCTTTCAATGAGGCTCAGAATTTCTTGCTGCCGGGCCGTCAATTTCAAAGTGTCAAGCATGGAGGACTCCTTGGGTTGGTCTGCCACCCAGGGTTGGCAGATACTGTAATCTTAAACAGTATCTGTATTTTTATCCAGCTTTTTTATTTTTGCAAGGCTTTTTTGCAACAGACCGCAAAAGCTCTGTCGGGAGTCACTTCAATGTGTCGCCTGAAAGAGGGGGGCGCTCAACTTGGCCCCTGCTTTGAGCCCTTTCTTGGCAAACCAGCCCTGGTTGACCTCCAGCACATAGCGAACGGGCTTCGCCGAGCAGTGGGATTGGGTGGTTTGGGCTTGCATGTCTTCGAGATTGACGACTGTGCCGTCATCCGCCAAAAAGGCCGCGGTCAATGGAATTAAGGTGTTTTTCATCCAGAAGCACTGCTGGCTTGGTGCGCTAAAAACAAACAGCATGCCTTCTTGCTGCGGCATTTCAGTGCGGTACATCAGTCCGGTGGCGTGTTGCTCCGGCGTTTGGGCAAGTTGCACCTGCAGTTGGTGGATACCAATGCTCAAGGTGGTGCGTGGGAGCGTCATTTGGGGTGATGGCTGTGCAGTTGCGGGGATGTGCCAGAACGCAGCGATCAGTAGGCCAATGGCAATTAAACGAGTGTGAATCATGAGGGATATTGTGAACCAGGTTGTAAGCAAGCATCATCACTTTTGCACTGGCTTTACCTCGCTGTGGTTGACAGAATCCCGTAATTGTTTGGGACTAAAATTGAAGCTCCTGAGAGGAAATGCTCCAAAAAAGCCCACCCTGTCATCTCCCAAGAACTGATTTCCAACAGAGACCGCGTCATGTATCAACACATCAAAATCCCAACCGCAGGCCACAAGATCACTGTCAACAGCGACCTGTCCCTGAACGTGCCTGACGAACCCATCATCCCTTACATCGAAGGTGACGGTACGGGCTTGGACATCACGCCGGTCATGCTCAAGGTCGTTGACGCAGCAGTGGCCAAAGCCTACGCCGGAAAGCGAAAAATTCACTGGATGGAAGTTTTTGCCGGCGAGAAGTCGACCAATGTGTACGGCCCCGACGTCTGGCTCCCCGAAGAAACGCTGCACGCGATCCGTGACTTCGTGGTGTCCATCAAGGGCCCTCTGACCACCCCGGTGGGCGGTGGCATCCGTTCCTTGAACGTGGCCTTGCGCCAGGAACTGGACTTGTATGTCTGCCTGCGCCCCATCCAATACTTCACAGGTGTCCCCAGCCCCGTCAAAGAGCCTGAGAAAACCAATATGGTGATCTTTCGCGAAAACTCGGAAGATATTTACGCCGGCATCGAGTTCGAAGCCGAGTCCGACAAAGCCAAAAAGCTGATCAAGTTCTTGCAAGACGAGATGGGCGTCAAGAAGATTCGCTTCCCCAA
>CAIWRE010000326.1 GCA_903914985.1 uncultured beta proteobacterium
AGTGCTGTGCGAAACCTGCAAAGGTGCGCGCTTCAACCTCGAAACGCTGGCGGTGAGCTGGCGCGGGAAAAACATTGGTGAAGTGCTGCAAATGGAAGTGGACGAAGCGGTGGACTTCTTTGCCGCCATGCCGGTCATCGCCCACCCTTTGCAACTTCTCAAAGACGTGGGACTGGGCTACCTCACCTTGGGACAGCCTTCGCCCACGCTCAGCGGCGGCGAGGCGCAGCGCATCAAGCTTGTGACCGAACTCAGCAAAGTGCGCGACGACATCACGCGGCGTGGCCAAAAAGTGCCGCACACCTTGTATGTACTCGATGAACCCACGGTCGGCCTGCACATGGCCGACGTGGAAAAGCTCATCCATGTGCTGCACCGCCTGGTGCGCGGCGGCCACAGTGTGGTGGTGATTGAACACGACCTGGACGTGATCGCAGAAGCCGATTGGGTGCTGGACCTGGGCCCCGAAGGCGGCAAGGGCGGTGGCCAAGTGGTTGCGGCCGCCACGCCGGAGGATGTGGTGCGCTTGGGCACCTATACGGGGGTGGCGCTGGCGGGGGTGTTGGCGCGCTAGTGCAAGTGCCGGGCTTCGACTAGAAGTACAAGCCGAGCCCCACTTCATAGTGGTCGCCATTGAAACTGACGCCGTTGCGCAGAAAGGACTCGGTGACCAAGCGCAGCGTCACGCCCACCTCGGGTTGTCGACTTTTTGAATGGGTGGCACCCTTGGAGAAAAGGTACTGGGCTTCGATCACCGCGCCGTTTTTGCCTTCATAGGTGCCGACCGCGTACCAGTTTTCTGCAACCCCCGTGCCCTGGATGACGGCGGTTGACTGTCGCGCGCCCAAGCCCAGCCGCAATGCGTTAGTGAGGTTGAAAAGCCCCATGACTTCGGTCGTTGTGGCGGTGAAAGTGACACTGCCGTTGTAGCCTGATGGATCGGTGATCATGCGCCCCACACTGGCGCGCACGGCCAGTGGCCCGGAAAAGCGGTACTCTGCTCCCAGTCGCATGGGTATGCCAGTTCCAGGTTTGATGTCAAACGGAACAGTTGTGTTGGTTCCGTCTTGGATGATTCGGCTGTGCAGAATGGTGTCTCCGCCTGTGGCGATTCCTCCAGCGGCGTAGACCCTCCACGGAGAGTCATCTGCATGGGCCAGAGACAACCAGAGACCAAGTACCAGCGCGACCCAACTTTTCATGTCACTTCTCCATTTTTAAATGAATAAATATTGTTACATATATAACTAAATGGCAATGAAAATTCGCGAGAGCCAAGGCTAGTAAGCTAGTCGCCCCAGCTTTTGTATGCAGCAATGATCACCTTCTACAACCCCCACCATGCCCTGCACCAGGGGCAATTTGAGATGTACCGCGGCGCGCTGGTGCCTTGTCATGAAGTGCCCGCCCGTGCCGACCATGTGCTGGCCGAGTTGAAGCGTCGGCAACTCGGGGAGGTGCTGAATCCCCAGCCCTTTGGCGCGGAGGCACTGCAAAGTATTCACGCGCCGCGCTACCTGGGGTTTTTAGAAACAGCCTGGGGCCAGTGGGTCGCCTTGGACCCGGCCAACGCCGCCCGTGACGCTTTGCCCAGTGTGTGGCCCACGCGCAGCTTTCGCACCGATATGGAGCCCGACAACTTTGCCGCCCGCATGGGCCTGTATTCCTTTGACGCCGGCACGCCGCTCACCTCGGGCACCTGGGTGGCCGCGCGCGCCGGGGCCGAATGCGCCTTGAGCGCCGCGCAGCATGTGGTGGAGGGTGGTCGATCCGCATTTGCCCTGAGCCGCCCACCCGGTCACCACGCCGGGGCGGACTTTTTTGGCGGCTACTGTTTCTTGAACAACGCCGCCTTGGCCGCTCAGCACTTGCGCAACAGCGGCGTGGAGCGCGTGGCGGTGCTGGACGTGGACTACCACCACGGCAACGGCACGCAAGCCATCTTTTATGACCGCCCGGACGTGTTTTTTGCCAGTTTGCATGGCGACCCGTGCACCGAATACCCCTTCTTTTTGGGTTACGCGGACGAGACCGGTCAGGGTGCAGGCCTAGGCGCGAACCTGAACCTGCCCATGCCCCGGGGCACGGATTACGCGCAGTGGGCGGCGGCACTGGAAGTGGCACTGGCCGCTATCGGGCGCTTTGGCGCCCAGGCATTGGTGGTGTCACTCGGCGTGGATACCTTTGCGCAGGATCCGATTTCCGGCTTTGCGTTGCAAAGCGAGGACTACCTGCGCATGGGTGAACGCATCGCCAAACTAGGCCTGCCCACGGTCTTGGTGTTTGAGGGTGGCTACGCGGTGGACGCGGTGGGCGTCAACGCTGTCAATGTGCTGCAGGCGTTTGCCTGAGCGCTGCGTCAAATATCCCGCACGCGCCGCGTCCGCACCAGCGTGGCAGTGGCCAGTCCCGAGACGAGCACCAGCACCAAGGGAAAGGCGACCCAGGGAGAGGCGTCGATCAGCGCGCCGGACAGGCTGGAGGCCACCAGCGCACCCAGCGTGTAGGCCAGCACCAGCACCGCCGTGCTGTTGACCAGGGTGATGCCCGCCTCGCGGCTGCTGATGTCGGTCATGGTGAGTGTGTACAAATTACCACCTGCCGCGCCCCACAGCGCTGCGACCGGCCACATCAACCAGGGGGCGGTGTGCACAGCCAGCACAGCAAACGATGAAACCAGCAAGAGCATGACCAGCACTAGCATCAAGGTGCGTCGCCCTTGGGCGGGGTTTTGCAGCCGGTCGATCAACATACCGGCCGGGAAGGCCAGCGCCATGCCGCCCAAGCCGCTGACGGACACCAGCAAGGTCGCCGCACTGGCGTCCATGCCAAGCGTCAATCCGTAGAGCGGCAGGATGGAAGACAGGCCCAGTTCAAAGTAGCCCCCCACAAAGCCTGCCAGCATGATGACGGGATGCGCCGTGACCGCGTGCCACAGGCCCCCAAAACCCACTTTGGCGGAGTCTGCGTCGTGCTCAGGGGGCGTGCGGGGCACCAGCCCGGTCCAGGCCAGGCCGGTCAGTAGGAAGGCAATGACCACCCACAGTGCATACGGGCTGGCGTCTCCCATCCACGCGAGCAAGGCCGGGCCGACGACAAAGGTCAGGCCGATCATGGTGGCATAGGCACCGATGTAGCGCCCACGTTGGTCCGGTGGGGTGAATTCGGCAATGAAGGATTCCGCCAGCACCCAGCGCAGGCCACCGGCGACGCTGGCGCACAGTTCGAGCACAAACCAGATTTCCAGGCGCGTGGTCAGCAAAAAGCCCAGCGCAGTAGCCAGCGGAACGGTGGAGGCCAGCCACAGCGCCCGGCGCCGTCCGATGCGCCGGGTGAGCTGCGAGGCAAAGGGCGTGATGATGAAAATGCCCAGCCAGGACGTGGCCGCAAACAGCCCGGCCACGGTGTTGGACACCTCGGCGCGGCGCAGCAACAAGAGCAGCAGCGGCGAGAGCATAAATATGCCCGTGAGCTGAAACAGCGTGGAGCCAAAAATCGCCAGCAGACCCTGGCGTGATGCGGTGCGCAAAGGCCTACTCCGGCTCAGCCTGCGCTGCCCAGGGCCAGACCCGCATGCTCACGCAGCGGATGGAAATGGATTTTGGGAAAGCGCTCCTGCGCCAGACGCACGTCATAAGGGCTGGTGCACAAATAGGCCAGGGTGTCGGCCGCGTCGCGCGCCATGCGCTGGGGGTAGGCATTGACGAAATCTTGCAGCTCTTTGGGCGTGTCCGCGGTAATCCAGCGCGCGCCGGTGTACTGGCAGCCTTCCAGGCGGATGTCGGCGTCGTACTCGCCTTTCAGGCGGTGCTGTACCACTTCAAATTGCAATTGGCCCACGGCGCCGAGCAGCATATTGCCGCCCATCTCGGGCTTGAACACTTGAATAGCACCTTCTTCACCCAGCTGGGCCAGGCCTTGCTGCAACTGTTTGGTGCGCAGCGGATTGCGCAGCACCACGGTCATGAACAGCTCGGGCGCAAAAAACGGCAGGCCCGTGTACTGCAGGTTCACGCTGCCATCGGTAATCGTGTCGCCCAACTGCACGCCGCCGTGGGTGGTAAAGCCCACGATGTCGCCCGCATAGGCCTCTTCCACCGCCTCGCGGCGCTGGCTCATGAAGGTGACCACGCTGGTGGGGCGCAGCTCCTTCGCCGTGCGCATCACCTTGAGTTTCATACCCGGCGTGTACTTGCCCGAGGCCATGCGCACAAAGGCGATGCGGTCGCGGTGGTTGGCGTCCATATTGGCCTGCA
>CAIWRE010000327.1 GCA_903914985.1 uncultured beta proteobacterium
CGTGCACCGTGCATGCGCCACAGGCGGCCACACCACAGCCGAATTTGGTGCCGGTCAGGTTGAGCTGATCGCGCAGCACCCACAGCAGGGGCATATCGGGTTCGGCATCGGCCTGAACCGCCTTGCCATTGATCGTCAGGTTCATGGGAATTCCCGTTTTTGTGAGGGTTCCCATGTTAATGCACGCTTTTGGCATGCGGCCGCCACCGCCCGTCCATTCCTGTGCCTGGCGCTTAGCGATGGAGTTGTTGGAGCGATGTCTGTTGTGGATCCATTGCGGCCTGCAAGCCCCGCAAGACGTTGCCGACCACGATCACGCTGGGGCTGCCCAGTTGCTCAGTTTGCAAGGTGGAGTGCAGTGTCGCCAAGGTGGCAGTGGCATGGCGTTGGGTGGGCAGGCTGGCGTTTTGCACGATGGCCACCGGTGTGTCCCCCGGCAGGCCCTGCAGCAGTGCGTTTTGTATGGCCGCTGCACCACTGACACCCATGTAAATGACCAGCGTGAGCTTGGCCTGACGGGCGGTGTGCGCCAATGCCACCCAGTCGGTGCCGGCGTCGCCGGGTTTGGCATGGCCGGTGACGAAGACCACGCCATGCGCGTGTTCACGGTGGGTGAGTGGCACGTTGAGGCTGCCCATCGCGGCGAGACCCGAAGTGATGCCATTGACCACTTGGACTTCAATGCCTGCTGCCTGCAAAGCCTCTACCTCTTCACCGCCCCGCCCGAATACAAAGGGGTCTCCGCCTTTGAGGCGCACCACCTGCTCGCCGTGCAAGGCCTCGCTGACCATGAGTTTTTCGATAAAAGCCTGCGGCGTGGATGCACAGCCGCCCCGCTTGCCGACATAGACAATGCGCGCGTCGGGCTGCGCATGGCACAACACAGCTTCGTTCACCAAATCGTCCACCAGCAAGACGGTTGCGCTGGCAATGGCTTTGACTGCTTTGAGTGTGAGCAGTTCCGGGTCACCCGGGCCTGCGCCGACGAGGGTGACTTTGCCCATAGCAGAGCGGGAGGACGTGGACATCAGCGGTTTAGCTCCATGGTGTGCACCAAGTGAGCGATGTGATGGATCTGTTGAGCGATCGGCCCCGGCACGGGCAGCCGTCCTTCCAATACTTCGCGAATGTAGTGTGCCGTCGACTCCACATCGATCGCGGTGGGCAGCGCGGGCAAGTCATGCAAAGGGCCGGCTTGGTGTTCTTGCAGTACCACCGACTGGCCGTGAATAAATCCCTGCATTTTTGGCATACGCCTGGCATCGGCGACCGCTTCGCCCTCCGTACCGCGCAGCAACAGCGCGTTGGCCTGTGTCAGCGCCAGGGTGGCGGCCATGGACTCAGCGTATTCGGGGTGGGTGTAACTGGTCACCAGCAGGCTGGCACCTGCACACGGGTTCATGAGTTTGACCAGGCTGTGGGCGGAGTTGCGCAGGTTCACGACCCGGCGCACGTCCAGCAGGCGTTGCAGACCGGGGTGCAACAGAGCCGTCGGCAGGAAAGCCACGGTGCCTGGCGCAACCGGACCGACCGCGGTGCAGGGTGCAATGTCCAAGGCCGCTAAAACGTCGGCGGTAAAGACGCGCGTATTTTCGGTGGCAACGCCGTGGATCAGTACCGGAAGGCCTTGGCGCGCCAAGAGCAGTGCCAACAGCGGCGTGAGCCCTGGCAGCTTGCGCGCACCGTTGTAGCTGGGAATGACGATGACTGGCTGGTCGCTGGCGGGTACACGGTGCAGGCGGGCCGTGGTGGCGTCCAAAAAACCCGCCATTTCTTCAGGTGTTTCGCCCTTGATGCGCATGGCCAGGCAGAACGCGCCGATCTCCAGGTCTGTGACGCTTCCGTCCAGCAACTGGCCCCAAAGATCGCAGGCTTGCACGCGGCTAAGCGCACGTGCGCCTTCCTTGCCGCGTCCGATTTCCTTGAGGTAGATGCCAATGCCCATGGCGCGATTGTCGGTGAGCCCTAACTATGTGGGGCTATGTGCTTATGGCACTCGATGGCAGTGAACCTGGCGCGTTCAGGTCAGGCGACTTAGGGAGAGCTCCGCATGGCGGGCATTGTCGAGCAGGCCCTGCCCTAAACTTGGTGCCTTCTATGACGCTTTCTCCAACTTCCGCCCAGCCGACCGAGCCGCACGACGCCACCACCACGCTGGTGCTGGGCTTTGAGTCCTCGTGCGACGAAACCGGCGTGGCGCTGGTGGCGATGCGCCCGGGCGAAGTGCCGGTCTTGCTGGCCCACGCGCTGCACAGCCAGGTGGAAATGCACCAGGCCTTTGGTGGCGTGGTGCCCGAGCTGGCAAGCCGCGACCATATTCGCCGTGTGCTGCCGCTAACCGAGCATGTGCTGGCGCAGGCCCAACGTACCCTGAATGACGTGGATGTGGTGGCCTATACCCGTGGACCGGGCTTGGCCGGGGCCTTGCTGGTGGGCGCGGGCGTGGCCTGTGCGTTGGCAGCGGCTCTGGACAAACCCGTGCTGGGCGTGCATCACTTGGAGGGCCATTTGCTGTCGCCCTTTCTGAGTGCGGATCCGCCGCAGTTCCCTTTTGTGGCGCTATTGGTATCTGGTGGCCACACGCAGCTGATGCGCGTGGACGGCGTGGGGCGCTACGAACTGCTGGGCGAGACGATTGACGACGCCGCAGGCGAGGCCTTTGACAAGTCGGCCAAGCTCATGGGTCTGGGCTACCCCGGCGGCCCGGCCTTGGCGGCATTGGCCGCGCAAGGCGACCCGCAGGCTTATGCCCTGCCACGACCCTTGCTGCACAGTGGCAACCTGGACTTTTCATTCGCCGGTTTGAAAACCGCCGTGCTGGTGCAGTCTCAA
>CAIWRE010000328.1 GCA_903914985.1 uncultured beta proteobacterium
ATGCGCCTGCCGCGTGCGATGTGGCCGATCCCGAAGTCCTACGGCCATGTGATTGCCTTTACCGAAGACGGCAAGATCGTGGCGGACCTGCAAGACCCCACAGGCGCCTACCCTGAAACCACGGCGATCACCGAGACCAAGGACCGTCTGTATGTGCAAAGCCTGCACGCGCACGGTCTGGGCTGGCTTCCAAAATAAGCGATCAGCAAACTTCGCTAAGCGTGGCGGGGAGCCGGGTTTAGCTTTTGCGGCCCAGCAGGCGTTCGAGCGCCATCCGATGGTTGGCGGCAATAAACCAGGACATGGAATAGTCCTTACGCTGCCAGCGGGCGTCTCCCACCGTCACCGGCTTGGGTCTGATTCGATAGGGTCATCAATGCTCCTTAGAGGTGGGTGGAGGTGTTGATTGAGCGCGCACCGGGTGTCGCAGAGTGCATTTGAATATTTTCGTGAGATACTTTTAAAAATGACAATACTATTGCATTTTTAGAAGGGTAGGTACATGACATTTCAATGCCGAAGCAAGACTCTCAACCGGCGGGACTTACTGGTTACGACCAGCGCAGCAGTGCTCGCAGCCACAGGTGCAGATCCTGCGCGGGCCTCTGAGACAGACCGCGCCTTGATGTTTCAGACCTTGGCGCAGGCCATGGAAGAGGCGAAGGCGCTGACGCAAGCGCGGGCGCTCAAATCCTTGACCGCATGGAATTTGCCGCAAACCCTGGTGCATGCAGCGCAAAGCATTGAGTATTCGATGACCGGTTTTCCGCAGCCGAAATCCACCTGGTTCCAACACACGGTGGGTGCAGCGGCTTTCGCGGTGTTCGACCTGCGGGGCCGCATGAGCCATAGCCTGGTGGATCCGATTCCCGGCGCGCCTGCGGTGGACGCTGTCACCGATACCTACCAGGCGCTCGAACGTTTGGAAATCGCGGCCGCCAGGTTTCAGGTCTGGACGGCTCCCTTGCAACCGCACTTTGCCTATGGCGCGCTCACCAAGCCGGCCTACGAGCGTGCACACGCCATGCATCTGGCCAATCACCTGTCTGCGTTCTTCGTGTCGTAACGAACGGACACTCTGTGGCATAGGTTCTACAACGGGTCAAGCCTCGGGTATTTCACCCAAGGCTCCTTGATCCCTGGAGAACCTCATGCGTAATTTTTCGAAAAACCTCGTCCCTGTGATGGGAGGGCTGGCAGTCGCCCTGTTGGCGGCTTGCAGCAACCTCAAGACGCCCGCAACCAGTGACGTTGCAGTGAGCAGCGCAGCGGTGGATGGCGCGGTGTCAGCGGGCGGCTCCGAGTTTGCACCGGTGGAATTGAACGCCGCCCGCAGCAAACTGGCGCTGGCGCGCCAGGTCTTATCGGTCAAAGACTACGAGCAAGCGATCCGCTTTGCCGACGCCTCGCGCGCAGATGCGAAATTGGCCCAGGCCAAAGCCAACTCCGCCAAAGCCCAGGCCGCTGCAAACGCTCTGGACGAGGACATCCAGGCACTGCGCAATGAAATCAAGCGCAACAAACCCTAATCCCACCCCCACTTGCCCCAGGACACCCCATGAAAAAAACCACACTCACACTGACCGTGTTGGCTGCTGCATTGTTGAGCGCAGCCTGCACATCCACCCCAACGACCAGTCGCCTGGACAATGCCCGTGCCGATTACCGGGCCGTAATCGACAGCCCCCTGTCGGCCAGCTATGCGCCGCTGGAGACGCAGCAGGCGGGCGAAGCCCTGGCCCTGGCCAATGACGCGGCGGCGCACTACCAGAGCCCGGAGCAGGTTGACCATTTGGCCTACATAGCGCAGCAAAAAATCAGTTTGAGCCGGGAAGTGATGAAGCAAAAACTGGCAGAGGCGCAAATTGCCCAAAGTGGCGCGCAGCGTGACCAATTGCTACTGAATCAGCGCACCGCCGAGGCCGACCAGTCCAAACGCAACGCAAGCGCGGCGCGCAATGACGCCACGGAGGCCAAACGCAGCACCCAGATGGCACTCAACGAAGCCAAGGAAGCCAAACAGGGCACCCAGGCTGCCAAAGCAGAAGCCGCCGAAGCCAGGCAAGGTGCTGAGGCTGCACAGATTGAATCCGCCGAAGCGCAGCGATCCGCCCAAGCTGCTCAGGCACGCAGCGTGCAATTGGAAGCAGCACTGACCGCCCTAGCCGCCAAAAAGACGGAACGCGGCATCGTGATCACTTTGGGCGATGTGCTGTTTGGTACGGATTTGTCCCGCCTGAGTGCGGATGGCATGCGCAACGCACAAAAGCTGGCCATGCTGTTGAAAGACGAGCCACAGCGCAAAGTGCTGGTGGAGGGCTTTACCGACAGCACCGGCAGTGCCACACACAACCAGGCATTGTCTGAGCGCAGGGCCAACGCGGTGCGCGGCGCCTTGTTGGATCTGGGCGTGGCATCTGAGCGGATTGCGGTGCGCGGCTACGGCGAAGAGCTTGCTGTTGCTGCCAACGACACAGCCGCCAACCGCCAGTTGAACCGTCGGGTCGAAATTGTCTTGTCAGACGACAAGGGCGTCATCACTCCGCGCTAGGCAGGGTGTTTTTCTATTTTTTACTGAAAAGGAGTCTTTCATGCACAGCCGCAATGAATACATTGAAAAGGTGAAGCTGCAGCTCGACGAGCTGAACGCCTCGCTTACACAAATCGAAGCACGAGCCCAGACCCGGAGACAGTCGGCAGGGCGTTTCTAAGGTCGCTGTCGTTATTGGATCCTTCAATATCCAGCCGCGCATTCATGCGATCAAGGAGTGGGTGGAACCGCGGTGACGCCTAACACCGCTACTGCGACTTCCCGTTTTAGCAGGGAATGGGGTTGATCTTTTCTGGCTGAAGCCTTGCCGACTACCCTGAAGACAAGCCGCTGCTTGGGCTCCATGCCCTCGGCGAAACAGGGCTTTCGCAGAAGAGAAAACGAGTTCACCTGCCGCCGGGCTGACCTGTGATTCAACGACCGTTGCAATGACCGTCGACGCCGGACGCGGATGCCCGGCGACCCTGGGGCCTTCTTGGCCATCATGCATCGCGACCAAGGGTAGCCCTGGGTTAAAGTGACCGACCACAAAAAAGGAGCCCCCGCATGACCCCCATCCAATCCCTCGTCGGTTTCGCCCTCTGGACACTCGCTTTGATCGTGCTGGTGTTCGCCTACCGGGGGCTGCGGTTCCTCAAAGGCGCGCCCATCAACCACTGGCCGCGCGGCAACAAGCCGTCAGATGACGCACCGTTCATCAAGCGCGTGGAAGACGCGCACGCCAACTGCCTGGAAAACTTGCCTGTGTTTGCCGTGATCGTGCTGGCCGCCGCCGCGATGGACAAGACAGCCACCATCGCCGCGCTGGCCCCCTGGGTGTTGTACGCCCGCGTAGGCCAGTCTTTGGCGCACCTGTGGGGTGTGAACCAGCTGCAAGTGCTGGTGCGCGCCAACTTCTGGGGCGTGCAGTTGGGGCTTTGTATTTGGATGGCGGTGCAGCTGCTGCTTGGCTAAACCGCGCGGGCGCCAGCCCGATGTGCACCACCGTGAATTACAGCGCCGCGTGGACCCAGTTCTCGGCTTCCAGCGCAGGCACCCGTGCGAACTCTGCCATGTTGTTCGTCACCAGCACCAGGCCTTCGCTGCGGGCGTGCCCTGCAATGTGCAGGTCGTTCACTCCGATAGGCTGGCCGATTTTTTCCAAGGCGGCGCGAATGGCGCCGTAATGTTGCGCGGCTTTGGGGCCATAGGGCAGAACTTCGATGCGGCTGCAAAAGTCTTCGATGGCGGCGAGGTTCTCGCTCACGCGGCTGCTTTTCTCTGCACCGTGCATGAGTTCAGCGAGGGTAATGGAGGACATGGCCATGCGGCTGGCGTTGGCGTTGAAGGTGGAAAGCACCTCGACGGGTCGCCGCTTCAACACGTAAATGACGATGTTGGTGTCCAGCAAGTAGCGCAGCATCAGAGTGCCTCACGCTCCGGTTGGTGCTGGGTGGCGCGCTCGGGCAGGAAGTCGTCGCTCACCGTGGGGCCACCCAAAAAGAAGCTGTCCCAGCTTTGGCCTACGGGGGAGAGGATGCGCTCCTTACCTTTGGCGCGTATCTCTACCTTTTGGACACCTTCGGGTAAACGCACGTCCAAAGGCAGGCGAACGGCCTGGGTACGGTTGTTGACGAAAACGGTGCCGATGGACATGACTATCTCCCAAGAGAATGTATATAGCAATTGTATACGGCGCCTGCGCGACGATCAATTCGCAAGAGCAGCAAACGGCAGCAGGGTCAGGCTAAGGCCCGGCAGGCCTTCTGTGTACTTTGTGAGTCAAGAAGTAAGTGGCAGCGCATTTATGGTGCGATCGAGGCCAGGTGTATCGCAATACCCCCAAACAACCTTCCAAGACTACCTTCTACCGCCGTTAGTCAATTTGGGCGAGCGTTAAACGGTCTGCGATATCGATCTCACCATCGACATCCATTTCAATGGCTACTTGTGTGCAGACCGCCCGGCACAAAGTTGCGACTCTTTCACTCTGCAATCGGTAGTAGATTTGTGCCCCTTCCCGTCGACGGGACAAGACGCCCCTGCGGTGAAGCGTTGATAAGTGCTGGGACATGTTCGGCTGTGTAGTGTCTATCAGCGCCAGAAGTTCCGATACGTTCTTTTCTTTCTCACAAACTGCACTAATGATTTTGAGGCGCATAGGCGTGGACAGCAGCGCAAACAGCTGTGCAGCTGATTCAAAAACGCGGTCTTGATTGTTGGAATCTTCCATGCTGATTGATCCTCACCCTTCTGTAATCGCGGCGATTTTAGGGGTACTGCCAGTCTGCATTGTTGCCGCAAGGGATAACACATCCTCTTTTGTCATTTCACCGGGAATGACTTGCATCAACCGACCAGATGCTGATACCAAACAGGTCAACGGCACAATTAGCCGATGGGTGAACTGAGTCCGAAAGCTTGAATCAACAATCGCAACTGGAAAAATAAATTGGCTGACCTCCATGTATGCCTTGACTTTGGCCACATTGGTTTCAGTGGTCACGCCAATAATGCGAATTTTTTGACTTGAAGTGGCGCGGTAGAGCTGATCAATATGTACGTTTTGGCGTTTGCAGTAGGGACACCACGTTTCCCAAAAAACGACGACCGCGGGCGTGTTCAACCAGTCCTCTGGCCGCATAGTTGCGCCGCTGAGTAGATGCAGCTCTGGCCAAACAATGATCGTGTCCCTTTTATCTCCTTGGGCATTTGCTGGCATCGCAATTTCTAGAATCAGTGCTGCAGAGCCAGCAAGAACCTGCCGTCGCGAACTGGCAAATGAAACAGGCAATTGAGTGATCATGGTTCGACCTGCTGCTCCATCAGAAGGTAGGTGTTGTAGGCATTCATGCGATTGGCCACTCGAAAGAGCGGCAAGGATTCAAAGCGAGACCAATCGGCTTTGACGTAAGCGTCTTCAAATGGTTCCAAATTCTTGGCCGCAACACCCATGGTCTTGCGTAAATGCAGCAAATAGTCGCGAGTCAAAGTCATATCTGACATTGGATCCGTTGAGGCAGGACCATGGCCTGGAACAACAAACTTTGGCTGGTAGTCCATCAAGCGGTTCAAAGACTGAATCCACAGTCTGCTATCGGCCTGACCTACAAATGGAATGCGCCCCTTAAAAAACAAGTCTCCGGCAAAAAGTACTCCGATTTGGCGAACGTAGACCACTACGTCCTCAGGTGTGTGAGCAGGGCCCACATGCGCAATTACAAAATCGAAACCGCCCACATGAAGCGGAGTTTCCTTTGCCTCAAGCCACTGGTCCGCTTGCACCAGATGTGTTTGCGCATTGACCCACGGCGCAAGCTCAATGCGACTGGCGTCCAAACGCTTTTGGGCGGTATCCGAGTTCAGGTACTCGCGCGCAGACGAGTGAGCTAGTACCTTTGCACCCGCTTCGGAAAAGGTTTGCAAGCCGTAAATATGGTCTGCGTGGTAGTGGGTGGCGATCACATATCGTACAGGTTGAGGAGTGATGCGCTTTATCTCTAACAACAGTTCCCTGGCTAAAGCCGGCGAGCCCAACGCGTCTACAACGACCACGCCATCATCCGTCACCACAAAGCCGGCATTCGAGATGAAGTTGCGATTCGCAGGGCTACCCAAGGCAGCGTTCCCTTGGACGAACCACACACGATCTGTCACTTGTATTGCTTTGAGTAGGGGCTCAGTAGCATTGGCTCTGAAAACGATCCCAGCGCTCAGAAAGCAGAGAACTGCAAAGAGTATTTTTCGCATGTTGCGCCGTTTAAATTCCAACGAGCGTCTCGGAGGTTGGATGTTGGTCTAGCAATCTGTCGGTCAGTGCAGCGGCTATCCACATTGCGGTCAAGGTAACAAAGGCGGTCATGGTGAAAACGGCCGTGCCAGACAGTCCCGCCCCCACTGCGCACCCGCCGGCAAGCATGCCGCCAAAGCCCATTAACGTCGCACCCACCAAATAGCGCCGCATACCTGCACCGCCTTGAAAGCCTTCAAGCTTCAATTCGCCATACAACGCTGCGGCGGTAAACGCACCCAGAAAGACGCCTGGCACCAAGCCTAGGTCAAAGGTAGGCGGCTTGTCCGTGCTAAACAAAACGCGCGACAGAACTTCTGCAGAAGGTCCGGTAAAGCTCAGCGCCTGAACCGGGTGCGGGTCAAAGGAAACACGCGAAATGGCATAAGTCGCCCACCATGCTGCTGAAATGGTCAGGCCGACACCAATTGCCCCAGCCCACGACCAAGTGGCCACTCCTTGGCGACGCGCCCAGACCACCGCAGCGGCAAGCCACACCAGGCCAAATAGCAAGGCACCACCGTGTCCGATGCCTGTTCGGACCAACAAATCTCGTGGCGTACCGCCTTCTACCGTCCACCATGAGGAAATGATCTCGCGCACGGGCGCCAACATGCCAGTCAAAGCCGCCTGCGCCGCCACGGCAAAAACCAGCCCGGACATTAGCGCACGCAAATTGCCCTGTGCGGCCAGTACCAACAACCTACTGGAGCATCCGCGCGCCAAAATCATGCCAATGCCGAACAGAGCTCCGCCTATTGCAGCCCCCGAGAGGCTGCCACGTGCCGCAATTTGGCGAGACTCGCTGGCGTCAAACAATCCCCATTGGGCTAATACTTGCGTGGCCAAGATGGCTGTGGAAAAGGCAAACAGCCATACCGTCAATTTGCCGCCAGTGAGATTGCGGGCAAACTCAATAACTGCCGAGCGTAAGCAAAATTTGGAGCGCTGGGCCAGAAAACCGAAAGCTGCGCCTACCACTATGCCGGTTAACGCCAGGGCATTACTCTCACCCAAATACTCCACCGTGCTTTCGAGAAGCATTGCTTGCTCTATGGCCGAATGTACGCGTAGCCCTGATGCTGGAGTTTGGCGATTCTCACGACTCCGGAAGGTGTGAAGTCCGCTTCTTGGAGGAACTGCTCATGCTTGAGATTTCGTGTTTTTAGTGTGATCTCGCAGACCTCAAAAGTGACACCGCGACTCTTGAGCGCGGAAACGGGGCCAGAGTACAAGCTCCCATTCTTGTCTTTGCCCCCTTCCATCAAGAAGTCCACCCCATTTCCGTGGGTCACCACAGTAATTTTGGCGCTCGGATCGGTGTCCAAATGGTTTCGCACGTTTCGCAGGCCAGCCAGTGCCTGCGTTTCGGCATCACTGATGTGGTAGACCACCTTGTCCTGGGACCAAGCAAGTCCCGTCGCCAACAGGGCAAAGGCCAGGGTAAAGACTTTAAGAAACTTCATGGCGCTCTCCAACTAGTGAATACATCAAAATTCAATTGCGTCGGCAACCGCACGCAGCCCCGCCGAAGCGCAGGCATCATCAGCCTCCCCGCCAGGGGCACCAGACACACCAATTGCACCGAGCAGACTCCCCGCAGCCTCGATCGTCTGACCGCCGCCGATCGCTAGTACATGGGGGTTTGCGCGCATGCCACTCATGGGCTTTCCGGCCTGGGTTTCAACCGCCAAGGCCGCTGTTGACATCTTGAAGCTGGCTGCAGTCCATGCTTTTTGGGTTGCGAACTCCACCGTATGTGGGCCGGCGTAACGGTCACGCAACATTACCTGCAAAACGCCGAAGCGGTCCACGATCGCTACGGACACTTGGTACCCTGCTTTGCGGCAATGGGCCATAGCGGCTTGGGCAGCAGTAGTGGCCGCTTCGGGGGTGAGCAGCTTGACTGCAAACGTCCCTTCGGTCGCTGCGAAGCTCTGTGGTGCCAGATTGAGGCCCCACAACAAGAAGACGCACCTCATGGCCGCTGTTAGGTGGGCATTGGATATTGGCGATGTCATAGATTTGCAATGCCTTTGTTGCCCGCCATACCAACAAGTGTCGGTGTATTTACCTTGCGTGCTCGCACATGGCCACCCGGTTGAGATTTCAGCCATGTCTCGACTACGTCCCAGATCGGCTTGTTGCCTGGAGCGGTGCGCGCCGCTTCAGCCACTGGAGCCCAACCCGCGACTTTGTAGATACGCGATGCCTCCAAAGGCTTGCCACCCAAACTCATGCGCGAGATCCGTTGTCCCATTTTTTGCGATGGTTCACAGGTGTACGCCAATCCGCCGACACGTACCATGTCTCCCCCCTGCTGGTAGTACGGATCCGGATTGAAGAGGTTGTCAGCAACGTCTTCCAAAATGCCTTTAATAGTTTCGCCGCTCATTTCTGTGAGCGTGGCATACGGATAAGTGATGGCGAGTTGGTCCATCATCAATTCACGCGTGATGGTGTCTCCGGCTAGCAATGTCGTTCCCCATCGAAAACCTGGGCTGAGCGCAATGTCGGCGCCTTGAACCTCGATCAATGCATCACAGACCAACTGGTCCCAGCTGCCGTTGAAATTGCCACGTCGGTACAACAAACCGTCGGTAACCGCCAACTTTTCGGCGAGCTTTGATGCGTAGGGTCGGCGCACCTTTTCAATCAAGTCAGCCATGGCCGGATCGGCTTTGATCTGGTTGGAAAACACGGGCAACAAC
>CAIWRE010000329.1 GCA_903914985.1 uncultured beta proteobacterium
CCACGCCCGACTCGGCCAGGTAGACGCGCTCTTTGCTGTCGTCAAGCAGGGTGACCGGTTTGGCATGGTCAGCGATGTCGCCGTATTTCAAGAATTCGGAGCCCACCAGCCTTCCGCCTTGGGTGTCAAAGCGCAGGTTCAGCACATCGCTGCGTACATTGAAGCGTTCGCCCGCAGACGCCGTAGCGCCCTCGGCAGCAGCGGGGACTGCGCCAGGCAAGGACGCTTGCGCAACCGGCACAGAACCTGGCACGCTGGCGTCTGACGCGGTGGTTTTGGCGCCAGCAGGTGTGGCCGCTTCTGTTTTGACCGGTTGGCCCTGGAAAAAGGTGGCTTTGTGGCCGTTGTAAATCTGCCACTGGTCCCACAGCAGGACCATGGAAAAGCCAAAGATCACCCACAAAATGGTGCGGCGAATATCGTTCATGAAGGTTTCTTTTCGCAAGAGGGAGAAGTCAGACGGCTAAAAAGCCGGGGTTTTTCAGAGGGAACCGGGTCATGGCCCCCGGCGCACCAAGGCTGGCAGCGCGCCAAGCGACGCAGCACCAGATAGCTGCCAGCGGCGGCGCCATGTTGTTCTAGAGCACCCAGAGCATACACAGAGCAGGTTGGTGTAAACCGACAAGCCGACCCCAGCCAAGGACTTAGCAGCAAGCGGTAACCGCGCACCAACATGAGCAAAAAGGACTGCATCATGGAAAGGCGCGCAATTGAGGGTGGGCACTGGCCCGGGTGAACAAATCAAGCAACTCGGCACGGACCGCAGACTTGAGCTGTTCGGAGCTGGCACTGATGAACTCGTTGCGGTCAAAACCCGCACGCAGGCGCACCACATGACCACGCGGGCGAAGTTGTGGCGCGAATTGCTCGCTCACGGCGTAAATCTGGCGTTTGATGGCGTTGCGGGTAACGGCGCGCTTGGCCCACCGCTTGGGCACCATAGCACCCAGCGCCCCGACATCGGCAACGATTTTTTCCTGCGCAGAAGAAGATTCATCCGCCATAGGGGCCGCGAATTTCGGGGGATGAACAAGAGCGAGCTCGCAGCTGTGGAGCGCAAAGTGCTCCGTACGAACCCCCAATGAGCCTGCCAACGCGGCCTGGAACTGGGGACGGGTTTTCAGCCGTTGCACGTTGAGAACGGCACCCGCCCGGCCCAAATTAGACAGCCAGACGCTTGCGGCCCTTTGCACGGCGCGCATTGATCACGGCGCGGCCACCACGGGTCTTCATGCGAACCAGGAAGCCGTGGGTGCGGGCACGGCGGATTTTCGAGGGTTGGTATGTGCGTTTCATTTTGAATTCCTATCCATTCGGTGCGTCGTCAGCCTCTGAACGCTGAACCGATGCCGTTTTCGGGTAAATTTGCCCAAAAATCTGAGGGCAGCCTTCCATTATCGCTTAATTTGGCTGCTTGGGCAAGGGCTTGGTGAAAGTACCGAGTTCGATTCGGCCCGGCACGCGTTAACATGGGCTTGCTTGTTCGCTTTCACAAATGTGGATAAGCTTTTGATAAGCCTTCTTCAAGGCCTTTGTTTTTTTCAACTATCCACAGATTTTCAAGATTTCATGACCGAGGGAATACTCCCATTCAGTGCCGAGGCGTCTGCGCTCGACGCGGGCCAAAGCTTGTGGCGCTCCTGCGTTGAACAACTGGCGCTGGACCTTCCAGAGCAGCAGTTCAACACCTGGATCCGCCCCCTGAGCGCCCAGGTGGCCGATGACATGAGCAAGGTCATCTTGTTCGTGGCCAACCGCTTCAAGCTTGACTGGATCCGTGCGCAATACAGCCTGCCGATTGCCGCTTTGCTGGAAAAGTTGTGCGGCCAGCCGGTTCAGCTGGAATTGGCGATCGCCCCCCGAGAAGCGATGGCGCGCACCACCTTGCAGCCTGCGACAGACCGCGCAGCTGAGCCCCGGGCGGAGGTGCCCCTGGACGTGTCGCGGCCCGAAGCGCCGAAAAACCGGCTCAACAACCTGCTGACCTTTGACACCCTGGTGGAGGGCACTGCCAACCGCATGGCGCGCGCCGCTGCCATGCACGTGGCCACCGCGCCCGGGCACATGTACAACCCCTTGTTCATTTACGGTGGCGTCGGTTTGGGCAAGACCCATTTGATGCACGCGGTGGGCAATCGCCTGCTGCAAGACCGGCCCAATGCCAAAGTTCTCTACATCCATGCGGAACAATTTGTCTCCGATGTGGTTAAGGCCTACCAGCGCAAGACGTTTGACGAATTCAAGGACAAGTACCACTCGCTGGATTTGTTGCTGATCGACGACGTGCAATTCTTTGCGAACAAAGACCGCACGCAAGAGGAGTTTTTCAACGCCTTTGAGGCTTTGCTGGCCAAAAAGTCGCACATCGTCATGACCAGTGACACCTATCCCAAGGGCCTCGCTGATATTCACGAGCGCCTGGTGTCGCGCTTTGATTCGGGACTGACGGTGGCGATCGAGCCGCCGGAGCTGGAAATGCGGGTGGCCATTTTGATCAACAAAGCGCGCGCTGAAGGCACAGAAATGCCCGAAGAAGTGGCTTTTTTTGTGGCCAAGAACGTGCGCTCCAACGTGCGTGAGCTCGAAGGGGCCCTGCGTAAATGCCTGGCGTATTCGCGTTTTAATCAGAAAGAAATCTCGATTGCTTTGGCCCGAGAGGCGCTGCGCGACCTCCTGTCGATCCAAAACCGGCAGATTTCAGTGGAAAACATCCAAAAAACGGTGGCCGACTACTACAAGATCAAAGTCGCCGACATGTATTCCAAAAAGCGGCCGGCTAGCATTGCCCGGCCCCGCCAAATTGCCATGTACCTGGCCAAAGAGATGACTAAAAAAAGCCTGCCGGAGATTGGTGACCTCTTTGGCGGGCGCGACCACACGACCGTACTGCACGCGGTGCGAAAAATTGGCAGCGAGCGGCTCCAAGTGATCGAGCTCAACCAGCAATTGCACGTTTTAGAGCAAACGCTCAAAGGCTAAATTGAAAAATGCAAGGCCTCATGCCGCGAAAAGCGGGCTAAAACAGCGAAAATGGCGTATTTGCCGCCCAGGCCAGCCGCGACACAACAAATCTGAACATCGGAGAGAAGCATGATCGTATTGAAAGCAGCGCAAGACCAGGTGTTGTCCGTCCTGCAATCGGTCTCCGGCATTGTGGAGCGCCGCCATACCCTGCCTATTCTGGCCAATGTGCTGGTGCGCAAGACCGGCGACGCGGTGCAGTTCACCACCAGCGATCTCGAAATTCAAATCCGCACCAGCGCGAGCTTGGGCGGCGATGCAGGCGATTTCAGCACCACCATAGGCGCACGCAAACTGATTGACATCCTGCGCACCATGCCTTCCGACCAAACCGTGTCGCTGGAAAGCAGCCAAAACAAAATCATTCTCAAAGGCGGCAAGAGCAAGTTCACCCTGCAAACGCTGGCGGCTGACGACTTTCCGCTGGTGACCGAGTCGGCGAACTTTGGCCCGGTGTTCAGCGTGCCGCAAAAAACGCTCAAAAGCCTGCTCAGCCAGGTGTCGTTTGCCATGGCAGTGCACGACATCCGCTACTACCTCAACGGTATTTTGTTTGTGGCCGAGGGCAAGCAGCTCAGCCTGGTGGCCACCGACGGCCACCGCCTGGCCTTTGCCTCTGCCACGCTGGACGTGGAAGTGCCCAAGCAAGAGGTGATCTTGCCGCGCAAAACCGTGATTGAGTTGCAGCGACTGCTGTCGGACGCCGAAGGCGCCATCGAGATGCAATTTGCCAGTAACCAGGCGCGCTTTACCTTTGGCGGCATGGAATTTGTCACCAAGCTGGTCGAAGGCAAGTTCCCCGACTACAACCGCGTGATTCCCAAAAATCACAAAAACAAAATCACCTTGGGCCGCGACACCTTGCTCAAGACCCTGCAGCGCACCGCGATTCTGACCAGCGACAAGTTCAAAGGCGTGCGCCTGAACATCGACCCCGGCACCCTGCGTTTGGCGTCCAACAACGCCGAGCAAGAAGAAGCCGTGGACGAGTTGGACATCGACTACGGCGGCGACAGCATCGAAATCGGCTTCAACGTCACCTACCTGATCGACGCGCTGTCCAACATGAGCCAGGAAATGGTGAGCTTGGAGCTCTCTGACGGCAACAGTTCTGCGCTGTTAACCATTCCCGACAACGCCACCTTCAAATACGTGGTGATGCCGATGCGCATTTGAGGCCCTTGAAAGCCACCGAGCCCGCCACCACAAACCCCCGCCCTTCGGGGGTTTGGTCATTCATGAATACGTGAAAAGAAGAGAAAAATAAGCCATGACCGAAGAAAACAACGCGACGCCCAAGCCCGATGAAGCCGCCCAAGAGGTGCACACCGGCGAAAGCGGGCTGGACAGTTCCAACTTCCAACCCACGATTGACGCCCACCAAGCGGGTGCTTCGGAGGCCTATGGCGAAGGCTCGATCCAAATTTTGGAAGGCCTGGAAGCTGTGCGCAAACGCCCCGGCATGTACATCGGTGACACGTCGGACGGCACCGGTTTGCACCACCTGGTGTTTGAGGTGGTGGACAACTCGATTGACGAATCGCTGGCAGGTCACTGCGACGACATCTTGGTGACCATCCATTCCGACAACTCCATCAGCGTGGTGGACAACGGCCGCGGCAGTCCCACCGGCATCAAGATGGACGACAAGCACGAGCCCAACCGCTCAGCGGCCGAGATTGCGCTCACCGAGCTGCATGCGGGCGGCAAGTTCAACCAGAACAGCTATAAGGTTTCGGGTGGTTTGCAC
>CAIWRE010000330.1 GCA_903914985.1 uncultured beta proteobacterium
GCGGTGCAGACGCTCTAGGGCGATGCGGGCAAATTCGGGGGTGCCGACAAAAATAATCCGCAATGGCCGGGCCGGTTGTTGCAACGCGGCAGCGCTCAACGCGCGTCCTCGCGTTGGGCTTTGAGCATTTTGGTTTTGATGCGGTTGCGTTTGAGCGGCGAGAGGTATTCCACAAACACCTTGCCCATCAGATGGTCCATCTCGTGCTGAATACAGACCGCCAAGAGCTCTTGCGCCTCGATGACCCGGCTTTGACCTTGGTGGTCCAGCGCACGCACATGGACCGCGTTATGGCGGGTCACGCCGTCGTAGATGCCAGGCACTGAAAGACAGCCCTCCTCGTTGAGGTGGGTTTCCGGGCTGGTCCAGACCAGTTCGGGATTAACCAGCACCAGAGGCTGGTTGCGTTCCTGTGACACGTCGATCACGATGACACGCTCATGCACATCCACCTGGCTGGCGGCCAAGCCAATGCCATTGGCGTCGTACATGGTCTCCAGCATATCCTGGGTCAATTGGTGAATGCGGGTGTCCACGTCCGCCACCGGCTTGGCGACGGTGTGCAGGCGGCGATCCGGGTAGGTGAGGATGGTAAGTAAAGCCATGGTTGAATCATTGAAACACCCGCCATTTTCGCCGTTTTGCGAGCTCAGGCCGTGCAGAAATGAGAATGCCATGCACCACCGTACCTGTTTCGCGGCAATAATTGACAAAACTGAAATCTGTTTTCGACAAGGACACCGACATGCCCAATCCCTACATGCCCCGCGCAATGGCGCCTCTGCTGATTGGTTTTTTGCTGACAAGTGCAATTTCCGTGAACGCGCAAACCGGCGTTATCACGCCTGACGATAGCCCCCTCACAGTGCGACTTTCGCCTGAGGCACGCATGGAAGCGTTGCCTGCTCCGCTGTCCACCGCGCTAAAACGCAACTTTATTGAGCCCTTTTTGGCCGAACCCATGGTGATCGACGATGCAGCGCTCCTGTCTGCGCCGCGCATTGTTGCGGCACAGGAAAACCGGGTCTTGCTTTCGCGGGGCGACAGTGCTTACGTACGCAGCGCCAACGGCACTCCGTTGGAATTCGATGCGAACAAAGAACGGCGCTTTCGCGTATTTCGCAACGCCGTACCACTTAAAGACCCCGGTACCGGCGCTGTGCTCGGCTACGAAGCCCAATTCATCGGCTCTGCGGTTCTTGTGGGAAGCGAAGGGTTTGAGATGGTGCAAGACGGTGACAAGCAGATTCAGCAAGTCGTACCCGCAACCATTTTGATTTCAGGGGCGAAAGAAGAAATTCGCGCCGGCGACCGTTTGCTCGAGGTCACCCCTCCCCGATTGGATTCGTTGGTGCCGCATGCCGCGGCTGCTGGCACCTCCGGGCAAATTATTTCCGTATACGGCAGCAACGTCATCAATGCCGGGCAAAACCAGGTGGTCGTGGTCAACCGTGGCAAGACCGACGGACTGAAGTCTGGTGACGTCATGGCCATCCAAAAGCGACGTGCATCGGCGATCGACACAACGACAGGAGGCTCCACACCGCTCCTACTTCCAGAGCAGCGTAACGGCCTGGCGATGGTGTTTCTGACCTTTGAAAAAGTAGCTTACGCATTGGTAGTGCAGGTCAAGGACACGGTCCGCATTGGCGATCGCCTGACAACGCCTTGAACCTTTGGGTTAGACGTCCCACCTACAGGCCACTGAATGATGGAGCGCGATGAGCTGGCATGGTGGCTGCGATTGCAGCTGACGCCGGGCATCGGAAACGCATCGGCTCGCAAGCTGTTGGCAGCCTTTGGTCTACCCGCGCAATTGTTTGGTCAAAGTATTTCCAGCCTGCGTGAGGTGGTCAGCGGCCTACAGGCCCAGGCGCTTCAACAAGTGCCCAGCGGTTTTGAAGAGGCACTGGACACGGCCTGGAATTGGCTACTGGCCGACACCCGGCACCGGCGCGTTCTGGTGCTGGGGGACTCCGCCTACCCTGAGTCGCTGCTCAACATCGAAGATCCACCCCCCATGCTCTACGCCATGGGCCATGAAGCGGCATTTATGCCAGGCGCATTGGATACCTTGCTCTGTGTGGCCATTGTGGGCAGTCGCAACCCCACACCTCAGGGCGCGGCCAATGCCCGTGAATTTGGCCATGCGCTGGCCCAGGCCGGCCTGACTGTTGTGTCGGGTCTGGCGCTTGGCGTGGACGGTGCGGCGCACCAAGGTGCGCTGGAGGGTGCAGGTGATGCATCCATTGCAACCATTGCCGTGGTCGGTACCGGTTTGGACCGGGTCTACCCTAAGCAGAACGCTGCGCTGGCGCGTCAGATAGTGAACCAAGGGCTATTGCTCAGCGAATACCCCTTAGGTACACCGCCGATGGCAGCGCATTTCCCGCAGCGCAACCGGATCATCTCAGGACTGTCACTGGGCACGCTGGTGGTCGAGGCAGCCATGCAGTCGGGCTCGCTCATCACCGCACGCATGGCCCTGGAACAAGGCAAAGAAGTATTTGCCATTCCAGGCTCCATCCACAGCACCCAATCGCGAGGCTGCCACGCACTGATTAAGCAGGGCGCGAAATTGGTGGAAAGCGCGCAGGATGTGATGGAGGAGCTCGGTGCCTGCCGACCTGCCGCCGCTGGGTTGCGGCCTGAGTCTGAGCCGGATTTGCCGGATGTTCACAACCACTTGCCGCCCGAACAACGCGCGCTGGTCCATGCCTTAGGGTTTGAACCCTGCAGTCTGGACGCCTTGCAGGCACGCACC
>CAIWRE010000331.1 GCA_903914985.1 uncultured beta proteobacterium
ATGAACACCATCTCCCTCACGATATTGACCGGCGCATCGCGCGGTATGGGCCTGGCCATGGCCGAACAACTGTTGCAAGCCGGTGCGCATCTGCTCTGCATTTCGCGCAACACCAATGACAGCCTGACACAACTCGCCCAAGCCCGCGGCGCGGTGCTGGAGCAATGGAGTGCAGACCTGGCCGACGCCGCCCCGGTGGCCGAGCGCCTGTCGCAGTGGCTCGCAAGCTTGGACCCATCGACACTGGCAAACGCCACCCTGATCAACAACGCCGGTGTGATTCCCGCCATCACCGCGCTGCGTGACAACACCTCCGCCGACCTTGCGAATGCCTTGCGCGTGGGCTTGGAGGCGCCTATGCAGCTGTGTGCCGCGTTTCTGAACGCCACACAGACCTGGACCGTGCAGCGCAGGGTGCTCAATATCTCCTCAGGTTTGGGCCGCAGGGCGATGGCATCTTCGGGGCCTTACTGCGCGGCCAAAGCGGGCATGGACCATTTCACCCGCTGCTTGGCCCTAGATGAGGCACTGCAAGCCCATGGCGCAAAAGTGTGTTCACTGGCGCCCGGTGTGATCGATACCGATATGCAAGTACAGCTGCGCGGGGCGGACCCTGAGGCATTTCCGGACATTGGTAACTTTGCCGGCCTGCATGCCCAGGGCCTGCTTGCAAGTCCCGAAGAGGCCGCTCGGCGGGTGTTGGCCTACCTGGCACGCGCCGACTTTGGCACGCAACCCGTCGCCGACGTGCGCGACTAGTAGACCTCGGGCACGATCATGGACTGCGGCACCGGGTGGCGCTCGTAGTCCTGGTGGCGCACACGCTCCGGCACCACCACCTGGGGATGCTCCACTTCCTCGTAGGGCATTTGCTGCAGCAGGTGGTGGATGCAGTTCAGGCGCGCTTTTTTCTTGTCCACCGCTTGAACAATCCACCAAGGCGCCTCTGGAATATGGGTGCGCTCCAGCATCACCTCTTTGGCGCGGGTGTAATCTTCCCAGCGGCTGCGCGACTCCAGGTCCATGGGGCTCAACTTCCATTGCTTGAGCGGGTCGTGGATGCGGCCTAAAAAGCGCGAATATTGCTCGTCGTCCGAGATGGAGAACCAGTATTTGATGACCTGAATACCCGATCGCACCAGCATTTTTTCAAATTCAGGCACGGTGCGGAAAAACTCTTCGTACTGCTCGTCATTGCAAAAGCCCATAACGCGCTCTACGCCGGCCCGGTTGTACCAGCTGCGGTCAAACAGCACGATTTCACCCGCGGCGGGCAGGTGCGACACATAGCGCTGGAAATACCACTGCGTGCGCTCCCGGTCATTGGGTGCGGGCAGCGCCGCAACCCGGCATACACGGGGGTTGAGCCGCTGGGTAATGCGCTTGATTGCGCCGCCCTTGCCTGCCGCGTCCCGGCCTTCAAACAAGACCACCACTTTGTGGCCGGTGTGCATGACCCAGTCTTGCAGCTTCACCAGCTCGCCTTGCAGGCGAAACAGCTCGCGGAAGTACATCTTGCGCGCGTCCTGGTCGGCCTGGGTGGGCACCTGTGCACCGCCGGGATAGCCGTCGTCGAGCTCCATCTCCAGCTCTTCGTCAAAGCTGTCAAGCATGTCGCTGCGCAGGCGGCGGATCAATTCGTCGTTTTTTTCCATAGCGGTTCCCGATCCGTTGATAGTCGTTAAAGACTAACCTTCAGATGTTTCAAAAATAGGTCTGAATTATGACAAGCCACAAGTCTGTCAAGCCCGGCCGTCCTGAAATCCCCCGGCGCGCAAGGTGACCACCAAGGTGTCACGGTAGCCGCCGGCCTCCAGGGGCTGGATCGGGGTGGACTCGTGGATCACGCGTTCATCGTCGAGCAGTAACACCGACCAGGGTTCGGTCAGCGTAAAGCGCTGTCCCTGCGGCCCCGCCGCATCAAATACCCGCGTTTCGCCACCCTTGATGGCATGGCGCGCCACCAAAAACACCGCCACCAGGTCCACGCCGTCCCGGTGGGCACCTTCGGGCGTGGGCCGTCCAATGCCGTCGGCCGTGTCGATGCGGAACTGGTGCGCCTCGACAAACCAGCGCTGCGCGCCTTTGAGGTCGGAGCACACATGCGCAAGCCAGCGCAACAGGGACTGCCACGGTGCGCCGCGCGTCATTGCCGCATCCATAGCCTCGAAGTGGCGCTGCATACCGCCATGCAAAGCGTTGTATTCAACCGGCTGCCAATGGGGGCGGTGTGCAGCTTGGCTCACCGCCTCGCCATCAACCACAAAGCAGGAGTGCCGACGGTGCCGGTACCGGCCGCCATCGCGCAGATAGGCGTCTGGGGGTAGCTGGTTCCACGAGGGCGTCCACTCCTCTAGCGATGCGAGCTTCAGACCGCTGAGTGCACACACATCTGCAGCGCCCAAGACTGCAAAGCCCGATGTTTGTAGCGCCGCAGGCAGTTCCAAGCGCGGTGTCAGGTGCGGTGCGAGCTTGTCGCCGGGAACTATGGAAGTTGGGTTATTTGGGGTGACGGATGGCATAGATATGGGGGTTGCTTGTTTGATTATCGGCTTGGCCCGTCGGCCCCACGCTGACGCCCGCCTTGTGCGACATCAAGCCCCCTGCACTTTCGTGCCTTTGTCGCCTGTGCAACTGCGACAGGCCCGCCCTGCGAATAGCATGTCGCGCTTGACAGG
>CAIWRE010000332.1 GCA_903914985.1 uncultured beta proteobacterium
AGATCACCCTGAGCGATGCAGAGCTCAGTGAGGAGTTGATCAAGATGACCGATCACCTGACCCTGCGTTTGTTCGCTTCGGGCATCCCAGCCGCACAAGTGGTACGCGCACCGGTCAGCCGCCTGGTGGTGGATGTCGAACGGTTCCCGGAGGACCACGTTGAGCCCATGGCCGAGCGTGGAATGGGCGCTGTCTATCGGGTGACCTCGGGCCTTACACCCTTGCGTCATCGCCCCGTGGATGGCGAACGCGAGGCTCTCATGCGGGACTATTACCATCCCCACCACGCCCGACTCGAGGCTGCGGTGTCGGCCGCTATCGACCTGCACGGGCGATGCCTGGTCCTCGATTGCCACAGTTTCCCGAGCCAAGCCCTGCCGTACGAGTTTGCCGATGCGAGGGCCAAGCGACCCGACATCTGCATCGGCACGGATACTTTCCACACCCGTGATGAACTGGGAGACGCTTTCATGGCAGCTTTCCAACACGCAGGCTGGAGCGTGGAATTGAACCAGCCTTTTGCAGGCGCTTTGGTACCGTCGAGCCGCTATGCAAAGGACCGCCGCGTTCAGGGCGTGATGGTGGAGGTCAATCGCAAGCTCTACCTCAACGAGTCTGATGCAACACCGCTGGCGGGCTTTGATACCGTGGCGCAACGCGTCAGGAACTGCTGTTTCGCGGCGATGGCTGCCTGCTGCCCTTAGGTCAGCATCATGGGCAAATTTTGGATGGCGCCACGTCGCGGCGGTTCAACTCCAGAATAGGGTGCAACACGCGCGTCAGCCGTGTAAACAGTCAAAACCCCTAAAAAGTAGCCGTTTAAACGGTATTTTTGGCTCGTAAAAATATTTCTACTGTCATGTTGACAGTAGAAATAAATGGTGTCACAATGACACTGTCAATTCAAAAAACAAGCAGAAAAAAGGAGTTTTAACCCATGGATGTACTGTATCCGCACCGCAAGTTCAGCGGTAGCGCAATCGAACTGGCCGAGCGGGCGGTGGACTGCATTGTGAACTTTGGCTGGAGTGCCGACCTCGACAAAACCAACGAGCGCTTGGTGCGCTATTACGTTGCCGAGGGCGTTATCGACCGCCCCGAGCGCCAGGGGCGCGAAGTGAGTTACACCCTGCGCCACTTGCTGCAATTGCTCACGGCCCGCAGGATGGTCGAGTCGGGTTTGGCTCTTTCGGTCATCGCGCGCCACAACATGATTGCCCCAACGCAGGCCTTGGAGGACGGTTTGACCGAGCCTATCCCCACCGAGGCGGAAATTCTGGTCAATAGCTTCAAGAGCCCCGACGCATCGCGCAGTTTTTCGCCGAAGTTCAAGGCCTCCCAGGCGCCCGCGCCTTTGTCCATTCCCGACGTTTTGCATGAGCTCAAGCGCATGCAGGGTGACTGGATGGCGGAAATCGGGTTTGTCAAGAAACTCCGGCATGACTTTGAACTCCTGAGGGAGGAAATGCTCATGCACCGCTCAGTGGCCGAAAAGGCGCAGCAAAGCTTTTACCAGCGGTTTGAAAAAACGGCGATGACCGCCAGCGAGCACGATGCCTATTTCATGCGCGAAATCACGCAAATGATCGAAAAGAGCCAGTACGGGGTGAGTGAACTGAACCACCATCTTCGACACGACCTGGAGGCACGGCTGGATGACATACAACGCCGCCAAATGCATTTGATTGAGATGGTCGAGAGCATGCGCAAAGACCAGCTTAGTCAGTCCAGTTCCCCGACCCCTCCACAAGCCCAGCCCTAATTAGCCAACACAGGAGCCATTGAATGAAACCCACTTACCCCCTTGAAGTTGTACTCACCCCGATGAGGGCCGCATTGGTCGCCGACGAAAACGCACGTTTTCAGGTCTTGGTGCGGCTGCGTGCCCAGGACGACCCTGGCATTTCCCGAACCCCCCTGTCATTGGCAATCGTCATTGACCGCTCAGGGTCTATGAGCGGTGCAAAGCTGCGGGCCGCCAAGCAATGCACGCAAGAGCTGATCGACCGCATGCACCCGGATGACGAAGTTGCCATCGTGACCTACGACGACCAGGTGGACGTTGCGCTTGCACTCATGCCTGTCAGCGCAGCGCGTCCTTTGCTTGCGGCAGCCTTGGCCGCCATTGACACCCATGGATCTACCGATTTGCATGCGGGATGGCTCAAAGGAGCCGAGGTATTGGCGCGTAGGAGTTCCGGCAACAGGATGTGCCGCGTCATGCTCTTGTCGGATGGGCAAGCCAATCATGGCGAGACCCATGTTGACCGTATCTGCGAGCAAGTGGGTGAACTGGCCCGCTCCGGAGTCTCCACGACCACGGTGGGCATTGGTTCGGGCTTTAACGAAACATTGATGACTGCAATGGCCATTGCGGGGCAGGGCGCCGCCCTCTACGGAGACCGTGCCGAGGATCTTTCGGAACCCTTTGACAGCGAAATCGGCTTGCTTTCGCGCCTCGCCTGGCGCGACGTGACACTCACCACCTCCATCGGCACGCACCGCTGGACCATGCACAACGACTATGCGCAAAACCCGGATGGCTCGTGGCGACTGCCCTCGATCGCCGCCAAGTCTGAGGCGTGGATGGCCTTGTCCATCCCCATGGCGGATGCGATTCGCCTGCAGTCGCGCGCTACCGACCGCTCCCCTTTGCGAGTCCTGGTAAAGGCCAAGGACGGGAATGGCACTGTGCACCATTTCGTTGCCTCAATTGCAGAACTTCCCGTGGTGACACCCTTGGTCTACGAAGGCTTTGCGGACGACCTGCTTGCTGCAAGGCGATTTGGCGAAATTGAAGCGGCTGACCTTCAGCGCTTGGCGCGCGAGGCCGTCAAACGGCGTGATTGGGCAGCCGTCGAACGCATGTTCGATGAATTGAGCCAGCGCGCCGAAAACAACCCCTGGTTGCGCGGCACCCTGGACGTTATGCGGACCATGCTGCGCCGACGCGACCATGGGCGCATGGAAAAAGAATTGGAATACACCTCCCATGCCATGAAGAGCCGTCTCACCGAAATTGACGAGGGCAATTTTTCGAGCTCCATGCAAGAGCTGGATAAAGACGCCTTTTTGCGCCGCAAGGTGGATCAAGGACGCCGGTCTGATTGTTGATTTAGCCTTCGCAAGCTCACGCCATGAGCCTGCGCAATCCTATTCTGAGGCTCATCACCAAAACAGTGGAGAGCTTTCATGGCCGATATCAACAATGACGCAGACCTGCAAAACCTGATCTGGTCCACCCTGCAGGGAAGCACTTGCGCACGGGACTACATCGACTTCATCCGCCACGTCATCGGGCAGCCTGCGCCCTACGAGGAGGCTTTCAGGCTGGCCGAGCAGTACTGGCGCCCGGTCGATGGCGCTGAAGCAGAACAGCAGTCGTCCTCCCAATTTCCGAGAGTCACTGCTGAACTGCAGGTGCAGGCCGAGGCGGGCAACGCAGTGGCGATGTTGCATTTAGGACAATTTTTTATCGACGGCATCGGCACGGAACACGATGAAGCCGCAGGCCAGGCTTGGTTGCGCCGAGGCGCCGATCTGGGGAATGCCGACTGCATGATCGTGCTGGCGCAGAGCCTGCGCAAAACAGACTGGAATGCCGCGCGGCCCTTGCTGGAGCAAGCGCTGACCGTCGGCAAAACCATTGCGCACCTGACCCTTGCCGACATAGACCCCCAGCGCAAGCTCTACCACCTGGAGCAGGCTCTCGCGTCGGAGAACCCTTATGCCTACGCCCTGTACGGGGAGTTTTTAGTCAAGCAAGGCCAGACCGAAACAGAAAAGGCCCAGCACGCGCAATGGGTGCACCGCGCGGCCAAGGAAGGCGATGTCTATGGCTGCATGCTGCTGTCCACTTGGTACAGCGCGGGCAAGGCCGGCTGTACCAAAGACCCCGAAGTTGCCAACTACTGGATGCGCAAGGGCGCCGACCTGGGTTCTGCCGCGTGTTATTCGCTGCTGGGGCACCACGGCTTTTATGCAGAAGACGGCAAACAGGACTTCCTGGCGGATCTGCGCAGGGCATCCATGCTGGGCGACCACTGGTCGCAGAGTTTGCTGGGATGGCACGGTGTGTGGCGCGGGCAAACCGTGCAAGCGCAAGAAGAGGGCGTGTTTTGGCTGCGCACGGCCGCGCGCATGGGCTACAAATCGGCGATGTTTCGCTTGTCCGAGGCGCTCAGGGTGGGGCGCGGCACCGAGGTGGATAACGCGCAGGCGATTGCATGGCTGGAGCAAGGCGCGGAACTCGGGCACAGCGAGTGCCAAAGTGCGTTGGGCCTGGCCTTGCTCAAGGGCGAGATCACCCAGCACAACCCTGCGCGAGCGCATGACCTGTTTCAAATTGCCAGCCTGCAAGGCCATGCCCACGCGACATGCCTGCTCGGTTGCACCTATGAAAACGGCGACGGTGTGGAGCGCGACCTCAAGATGGCACTGAAGTGCTTCAAAGAAGCGTCAGAGCTGGGCGACACCTGGGCCACCTTCAAGGTGGGCGCGGCTTACTACTACGGCTCGGGTGTGGAAGAAAACAATCCCGCCGCGGTGACCTGGTTTCGCCGTGCGTCAGCCATGGGCAGCAGTGAGGCTAAGGCGCAGCTGGGCATCATGCTGTTGTATGGGCACGGCGTAGAACGCAGCGTTGAACATGCACTGCTGTGGCTGAACGAAGCAGCGGGAATGGACAACGCGACGGCCCTGCGCGAGTTGGCCCTGCTGCATGAGTCGGGCACCGGCATGAACCAGGATTTAGAGGAGTGCACCCGCCTGATGGCCAAAGCCGCTGCTCTCGGTGACAGCATGGCCC
>CAIWRE010000333.1 GCA_903914985.1 uncultured beta proteobacterium
GAAAAGACTTCATTAGGGTTGCGTTACGACGTTACCGAGGTTAATCACGGTCGAATTGCCGGTGGAAATTTCCAGGGTGGTCAAAGAGACGGTTTTGTCGGGGTTGACGATCACGGTGACCTGATAGTCGCCCGCGGTGTACTGCGTGCCGCTGACCAAAGTGCCTTTGGTGTCGAAGACGTAGCCACTGACAGAACTCTGCAGTTTAGAGAGCATTGCCGCTTGCAGTGAGGCAGTCAATTTGTCGAGAGCACTTTGTTGGGGAGTGTCCGGCGCCTTGGTGTTGTTTTGCGCATTGGCGTTGTTGAGCAGACCACTGGCGTTGTTGGGGTTGCCACCGAAGGTCGGGTTGGTAAACGCAAAGACCAGGTCGCCTGCCAGGGCTGCGGTGACCAAGCCCAGCCACAGGGCTGCTGCAAGGCATAGAGTGCGCAGGCAATGGAGGGGTGAAAGCAATTGGTTCATGGGGCAACTTCCATTGAAGCGATTAAAAGGCCGCCCGGGCCATGTCAGGGTCGTCGTTCAGCAATTCATTCAAGCTGATATCGACAATTTTTTGGTAGACCGCATCGACCGCGGATTCTGACAGGCCGATCACGGACTGCTGGTTTCGAGGCAACTGGGCTCGAAAAAGCACATCGTCAGCATAGACCACCAGCACTTCGGTTCCCGTTTTTCTATTATTGACTTCGCGCACGGTGAGCACGTAATTGGCAGTGTCCTTTTGCGTGCTCCAGGCCTCGGAAAAGCGGCGGTAAAACAATTCTCCCAGGCTCGATATCACAGCACGGGTGACCACTCCACCGTATTCCACACCGTCCGCGCCGCGTGGCTTGCTGTTGTCCATCGCTTCTTCACGCACGCTGCCTTCGGATTCCAGTTGAGCGTAAACCGGCACGGCAAACAACCCCAAGGCGGCCACAGCTGCAAGCAGTCCAATTTTGCTGAAAACGTTGCTGCGCACCATGCTGCTCATCCCAACACGAAATAGCCCTGCACCAGAACCGTCAGGTTGTGCGTGCCCTGGTCGTCGGTGTAGCTGCCATGGAATTGGCTGTAGTTGCCGACGGCGGTTTTGGTGGCCGCGTCGCCGTTGATGGTGAACGCATTGCTGGCACCGACCTGGGTGAAGTCGCTCAAAGTTGCCGACAAGTACTGGTTGCTGGACGAGGAGGCGCCGCTCAATATCACCAGGGCATTTCCGTGGGTATCCGTGGCGTCGCTGTGCAGCCTGAAGACGTCGGCGGCGGTCAGGCTGATGCTCGACTCGGTGCCGCTACCGCCGGCCAGCATGAATTTCTCTACATGCTCTAGCACGCCGCCATCGGGCTGGTTAAATACCGACAGATCAATGCTCTCGCCCATGTACAGAAAGCTCACGGTGTCAATGCCGTCGCCGCCGTCAATCCGGGCAAAGGGCACATCGGTGCTGGGAACTGTGGCTTTGGTGCCGATTTTGATCAGGTCATCGCCTCCCGCCGCAAAGACCACCACACCCGCAGTCGAGGTGACGGTGATGGTGTTGGCGCTATCGCTGGCGGTGTATTGTTTGGCCAGTGCGCCACTGACCGTGACACTGGCGGCCGTGGGCTCTACCGCGGACTGGGCCACCACAAGCTGCACGTTGGTGATGGACTCGTTGCCTGCGAAGTCAAAAGTGTGCACGGCCAGCCAGGTTTGCCCCGCCGCAGTCGGTGTGCCGGTAATGTGGCCGTCATCGCCCAACTCCAGTCCGTCGGGTAACGAGCCCAGAACTTCCACATGGTCGAAGTAGTCGAAATCGGTGCTTGGCGCGACATGGTCTGCCATCGCTTCAAAAGGGTTGACGTCAACATCGGTGTCTGTGCCCACGACCAGGGCTATGTGGGTGCCGGTCACAGGGCTGTAGCCGTCTTCTGCAGAGCCGCTGAAATACTCAGGAACCGTGTCTATATTGAAAATCAAGACATCGACCGGCTCACTCACATTACCCGCCAGGTTCTTGGTGACGACTGACACGGTGTA
>CAIWRE010000334.1 GCA_903914985.1 uncultured beta proteobacterium
TGGGATAGAACTGCGCTTTGGCCACGTCCACCTCGCTCAAACCGGCTTGAACCCGGGCACGGGCGGCGGCCACATCGGGGCGGTTGGCCAGCAGGTCCATCGGCATGGTGCGTGGTGTGGGCAGAGCGGTGATGCGAGCCAAGGTGCCTGGCTTCAGGTCCTGCAGTCCCAGGGGTTCACCGGTGAGTGCGGCCAGGGCGTTGCGGGCCAGCGTGGCTTGCTCGCGCAAGGCCTCTGCGTACTGGCGTATTTCGGGCAGGGTGGCTTCGCTACTGTGCAGCTCGGCAGGGCTGTCCAGGCCGGCCTTCAAGCGCGCCTGCACCAGTGCCACGATGTGCTCACGCTGGGCCAAATTGCGTTGCGCCAGGTCTTGCAGGGCTTGCAGGCGCAAAAGCGTGAAATAGCTGCGGGTGACTTGGGTGGCCAGCAGCAATTCTGCAGCCTGGCGATCGGCTTGGGCCGCGCGCACCTGGCCCAGTGCGGCGTCCAGCGCCGCGCGGTTTTTGCCAAAGAGGTCCAACTCGTAGCTGGCGCTGACCTGCGCATTGGGCATATCTAGCGCAGTTCCAGCCAGCGGCGGCGGATAAATGCCATTGGCGGTGATGCGCTGGCGCATGGCTTCGGCAGAAGCCGTGACGTTGGGCAGGTCTGCGCTTCCCACAACACCTGCCAGGGCTTGTGCTCGCGCTACACGCGCTTGTGCGAGCCGCAAACTGGGTTGCTTGTCCACTGCTTTTTGCACCAGTGCGTCCAACTGTGCATCACCAAAGCGGCTCCACCAGGCACCACCTTGGGCTGCGACCCCGGTTGCGGCAGGGGTGCTTGCAGCAGTGCTTTGCAGACCCAGTGTCTGGGCTTCGGTCATGTGCGCTTGAGGACCTATGCCGCCAACGTTGGCGCAACCGGCCAAAGCGAGCGTCCATCCGGCCAGTGCAGCGTTGCGCCGCCGGGCCATTTGTGCCGTTGAAAATAGATTAATGGGCATCGGAAGTTCCTGGCTGAAAGTGTGAAAGTGGGGTGGCCGCGCCGTCGGCGGTGGCGGCTTGGGTGTTGGGCAGCATGCGCTGCAGCAGGCCTTTGAGGGTCTCGAATTCGTCCACGCTGAGGCCGCTCAAATGGCTGTTGAGCACAGTGCACAACACGCCGGGAATACCTTGGGCCACCTCGCGGCCGGTGTCGGTCAAGGCGATATTGACCACGCGGCGGTCCGACTCGGAGCGGATGCGTTTGCACAGGCCCTTGGACTCCAGGCGGTCGAGCAAGCGGGTCATGGCGCCGGCATCCATGGTGCAGGCGCGCGCCAGTTCGGCCACGGTGGAGGCCTGGCCCTGGTGCAGCTTGAGAATGGGCAACCACTGCGCGTTGGTCAGGTCGCAGTCCGCAAGCTGGTTATCCACCGCGTGGGCCATGCTGCTCAAAATCAGGCGCATGAGATAGCCCACGCTGTCCTCGGGGCGGTAGTTGTCCAGCTGGTAGAAAGTGGGCGTCTCAGGGTTAACCATGAGGCCAATTGTATTACTTGCCTAGGCAAATACCAGCCTAGGCAAGTAATTTTTTGGTTTATTTACTGCGCTTCAAGGCGGCAAACGCCAGCTTTGCACACCGGGATCAGCGATTTCGCCGGGGCTGTGGGCGCCGCGCGCTCCATCGCCAGGGTCTGACCGATGCGGAGCTCACAATTCCCTGCCACGCTGGCACACAGCTCTGCATCGCTGATCCCTTTGCCCTTTTGCAGGCTGCGAAAGCTTTTCAAGAACTCCGAAGCCAGCGGCATAGCGCCTGCCTGGCTGACTCGCATGTAGCTCAGCGCACCGACAAATCCAAAGTAGAGAACGCCCAGCTGCTCCACGGATTGCGGTGCTTGCGCACGACTGAACTCCCGAATGCACAGTCCGTAGGCGTTGGGGTCCCGGTACATTTCTTTGAAGCACTTGTCTTGGGCCCGTGCCGCTGCGTCATGCAGAGCGGCGGCTTTGGCTGGATCGAGCGCAGGAGCACCGGCGGTCGCACCGGCTGGTGAATGGCCCGCCAAGCCGAGAAGCAATAGAAGAATGAAAAAGGATCGCATAAAAAAACCCTCCCGAAGGAGGGTGTTGAGTCAAGGACGAATTGAAAGCATCAATTGAGGCGTGTCACGCGCGCTGCGGGCGAGGTCACATTGGCGTTCGCTCGGAAGTAGGCGATAAACGCATCCAAGTCCAGCATTTTGGTATCCAGTTTGTTGGTACCTTGGCCTGCCATGGTGGTGAAGTTGTCCGGTGCAGTGCCGGTCGCCATGTAGCTGTTGGTGATGACCTTGTAGCTCTTGGCCGGATCGAGCGCAGCGCCATTAATGCGTATGCTTCCGCTCACAATGCGTGCGCCACTGCCTTTTACGGCACCGGCAGGCGCAGCATTGTCATAGGTGTAAGTCAGTCCACTAGAAACTCCCAAAATCCGCCCCACCGTGCCAGTTGCAGGGTTGGTTTTTGCGGTGTGGTTCGGGGCTTCCCACTGTTCTTCCAAGAGGCGGGCAATCTGTGCGCCAGTGAGGTTCAGGCTCATCAAAGTGTTGCCAAATGGCTCAATGGTGGCCAACTCGGAGTACAACACGGTGCCGGTGGTCTTGCCTGAGACGGTGCTCAAAATATCGGCGCGTACGGAGCCGGGATTGACAAAAGCGACATCGGCGGTGAAGCCGGGTACGCCCGCCAGGTAGCTGTCTGCCATCACGTTGGCGAGTGCGCTTTCATTCGTTTCGTCTCGGGTTCCATTGCCTAGCAAAGCGCGCTTGATGTCGCCCGTCACCGATCCCACCACCACCTGACCTGCCGCCGTCGAAAGACTGGTGTAGCGGGTGACCAGTGCATCAATCGTCGGGTCTTTGTCATAGGCGCTGAAACCTGCGGGCAGGGGAGTGCTGGTATTGGCACTCACGTTCTTGATGACCGGTACTGTGCGCGCCGAAGCACTCACCAGACCCACGCTGGGTTTGAGCGTGAGGTTGATCTCGCTAACTGCTTGCCCGTAAAAGCCGGTGGAGGTTAGCAATATGTTCTTACCTGCCGACGTCGATGGGAAGTTGCATACGTATTCCTGGTGGGTGTGGCCGCTGACCACCAGGTCCACGTTGCTGCTGAGCTGGTTCAGGATGGCTGTAATGTCACCCGAAAAGCCGGGACAAGTGGGGTCGGCGAAGGTGCTGGCGGTCGTTTGACCACCTTGGTGAATCAACACGGCAACGGCAGTAACGCCCTGGGCCTTGAGTTTGCGGGCGTAGTTGTTGATGACAGTCGCCTCGTCATCAAAACGCAGTCCTGCCACGCCGCCTGCGCCCACGGAGTTGACGGTGCCGCGGAAAGTCAAGCCGATAAATCCCACGCTAACGGTACCAAAACGCTTGATATAGGTTGCAGGCAACACCGGGTTGCCAGTAGCCGTGTCGGTGACATTGGCGGCCAGGTATTTGTAACGCGCACCGGCGAACGTGCCTCCGGTTTGCAGACAGGTGTCAACACCTACAACGCCCTGACCGTAACCCGCGGGATAGCATCCGCCGTTTTGAATGCGCTTGAGTTCCGTGATGCCGCGGTCAAACTCATGGTTGCCCACCGACGACACTTCAACGCCCATTTGGCTCAAGATGTCCACCGTGGATTCGTCGTGGTTGATGGCCGAGGCAAAGGGCGACGCTGCCATCAAATCACCCGCACCCACCGTGATGTTGTTGGGGTTGGCAGCGCGTAGGTTGTTCAGAACCGACGCGATATAGGCCGCGCCGCCAACACTCACGTTTTTGGTGGAAGCACCGTTGGCCAAGGTGACCGTGCCGCCGTTGGTGGACGACGGCTCTTGAAAGTTACCGTGGAAGTCGTTGAGCGCGATTAATTTCACAGCCACCGGCGTTGCTGCAACGCTATCGAGCAATTGGTCGTAGGCGTTACCTGCCTGGGTGTCTGTCTTGGTTACCAGGGGTGTTTTGACCAGGTCGGTGACGCCGGTCGTGTTCAAGCCGGCATTGGCCAGAGAGGTCAGCACAGCAGTCTGGGCCGCCGCAATGTTGCTGCTGGACAACAGGGACGCTTTGCTGGCGTCAAAGGCGTTGAAAAACGCGGCTGTGTCCACCGCGCTGCTGTCCAGGCTGGCCACTAACTGCTCGGTCAGCGGGGTGATATTGGCCAATACATTGGTTTGCCCGGGGCCCACCAGGGAATGGAGCTTGGTCGTACCGTTGCTGACCTCCAGCACACAGGGTGCCAAGGCATTGACCGCGAACAGTGCATATTTACCGGCACTGTCGGTCTTGCCGGATGCGGAGCTGCCAACACAGCGCATGGTCACCAAGGCGTTGGGCATGGGCGAACCGGTTGCAGCGATACCGCTCGCTACCACGCCATTGCCATCCCCGCCGCCGCAGGCGACGACCATGACAGCGCAAAACGCTAGAGCCGAGTAAGCCCTGTAAGCAGGACTGAATAGCTTGCCGATGGGCGACAAGGAAACACGTTTGAACTGCATAGACACCTCTTTACCGATGGAAGATGTCTAAGGGTACGAACGCTTGATGACATATTTATTTAAAAACTGGTTACGAGCGACAAGCAGCAAAATTTCATTGCAGTCACTTCAGCACATCGCCAATGCAGAGGTATTTCATCTCCAGGTAATCGTCCATGCCCCAGTGCGAGCCCTCGCGGCCCAGGCCGGATTGCTTTACGCCGCCAAAGGGCACGTGCTCGGTGGCCAGGATACCCACGTTGATGCCCACCATGCCGTACTCCAGCGCCTCGGCCACGCGGTAGATGCGGCCTACATCGCGGCTGTAGAAGTAGCTGGCCAGGCCGAACTCGGTGTTGTTGGCCGCGTCAATGGCTTCTTGCTCGGTGTGGAACTTGAAGATGGGCGCAAACGGGCCAAAGGTTTCTTCGCGGGCGCAGGCCATGTCGGCGGTCGCGCCGGAGATGACGGTCGGCTCAAAAAACTGGCCGCTCAATGCCTTGCCGCCGGTTTCCAGCTTGCCGCCTTTGGCAATCGCGTCTGCCACATGGCGCGTGACTTTGGCCACGGCGGCATCCTCAATCAGCGGGCCTTGCACCACGCCATCTTCAAAGCCATTGCCCACTTTCATGAGTTTGACCTTGGCAGTGAACTGCGCCACAAAGGCGTCGTAGACGCCAGCCTGCACATAAAAGCGGTTGGCGCAGACGCAGGTTTGGCCGGCATTGCGGTATTTGCTGGCCAGCGCGCCTTCCACGGCGGAGGCCACATCGGCGTCGTCAAACACGATGAAGGGCGCGTTGCCGCCCAGCTCCAATGACATCTTTTTGACCGTGGGCGCGCTTTGCGCCATCAAGATGCGGCCCACTTCGGTGGAGCCGGTAAAGCTCAGGTGCCGCACCACGTCGCTGGCGCAGATGGCCTTGCCCACGGCAATCGAGTTGTCGGCATCAGCGCTGATCATGTTGAGCACACCGGCGGGCAAACCGGCGCGCATCGCCAGCTCGGCAGCGGCCAGCGCAGTGAGCGGCGTGAGCTCGGCGGGTTTGATGACCACGGGACAACCGGCGGCCAGTGCTGGCGCCACCTTTCGGGTGATCATGGCCAGTGGAAAGTTCCAGGGCGTGATCGCGGCGCACACACCGATGGGCTGCTTGAGCACCATCAGGCGGCGGTTGTTGTCAAACTGGGGCAGGGTCTCGCCGTTGACGCGTTTGGCCTCTTCGGCAAACCACTCTACAAAGCTCGCGCCGTAAGCAATTTCGCCTTTGGCTTCGGGAAAAGGCTTGCCTTGCTCGGCGGTCATGATGCGCGCCAGGTCTTCCTGGTTGGCCATCAGCAAGTCAAACCACTTGCGCAGAATGGTGCTGCGCTCTTTGGCGGTTTTGGCACGCCAGGCGGGCCAGGCGGCGTTGGCCGCAGCGATGGCGGCTTCGGCGTCGGCCGGGCCCAGGTTGGCCACA
>CAIWRE010000335.1 GCA_903914985.1 uncultured beta proteobacterium
ATGCGGCCGTAGTCTGCGCCCTGGTTGCGGTAGTGGAACAGGCTGATGTTCCAGCCCGGGCGCATCATGCTCAAAAACTTCATCAGCGCGCCAGGGCGCTCCGGAAACACAAAGCGCAATATGCGCTCGTCCTGCGCCAGCGAGGAGTGCCCACCCACCATGTGGCGGATGTGTTCTTTGGCCAGTTCGTCATGCGTCAGGTCCAAGGTGGTGAAGCCGTGTTTGCCAAAGTTCCTGGCGATCCTGGCGGACTCGCCCGCACCCTGCGTGGTCAGGCCGACAAACACATGGGCCTGTGCCGCATCATTCATGCGGTAGTTGAACTCGGTCACATTGCGCGCGCCGCCGGGCAGTTCGCCAATCAGTTCGCAAAAACGCTTGAAGCTACCGCGTTCTTCAGGGATCGTTACCGCAAACAGTGCTTCGCGCTCTTCACCCACTTCCGCGCGCTCGGCCACAAAGCGCAGGCGGTCAAAGTTCATATTGGCGCCGCACAAAATAGCGGCGTAGGTCTGGCCCTTGGCTTTGTTCGTGGCGGCGTACTGCTTGATGGCTGCTACGCCCAGCGCACCGGCAGGCTCGACGATGGAGCGGGTGTCCACAAAAATGTCTTTGATGGCGGCGCATACCGCATCGGTGTCTACCGTCACAAATTCGTCCACCAAGCCGCTGGCCACGCGGAAAGTTTCTTCGCCCACCAGCTTCACCGCGGTGCCGTCTGAGAACAAACCGACGTCGGCCAGGGTCAGGCGCTTGCTCGCCGCCACCGACTGCATCATGGCGTTGGAGTCGTTCATTTGCACACCAATCACCTTCACCTCCGGTCGCACCGCCTTGATGTAATTGGCCACGCCGCTGACCAACCCTCCGCCGCCAATGGCGACAAACACCGCGTCCAGGCGGCCGGGATGCTGGCGCAAAATTTCCATGGCCACGGTACCCTGACCGGCAATCACGTCCGGGTCGTCAAAAGGGTGGACAAAGGTCAGACCCTGTTTTTTCTCTAGCGTGAGTGCGTGGTTGTAGGCGTCTGTATAGCTGTCGCCAAACAGCACCACTTCACCGCCAAAGCCGCGCACCGCATCTACTTTGACCTGCGGCGTAGTGGTGGGCATGACGATCAGCGCACGCGCTCCCAGCCGCCGGGCACTGAGTGCCACCCCTTGGGCGTGGTTTCCCGCAGACGCACAAATCACGCCTTTTTTGAGCTGGGCTGCCGTCAGCTGCGCCATCTTGTTGTACGCCCCGCGCAGCTTGAAACTGCGCACCGGCTGCTGGTCTTCGCGTTTGAGCAGTACCGTGTTGTGAATACGCTGGCTCAAATTGGCCGCTAACTCCAACGCCGACTCATGGGCTACGTCGTATACCTTGGCATTCAAAATTTTGATCAGGTAGTCGGCGGGGCTCAGGGCGGCGGGCTTGGAGTGTGCTTTTGCAGTGGTCATGTCGGTGCTCGTAGGAAGCACGCATGATAATCGGCACACAGGGTCAAGCGATGGTTGCGAGGCCCATTGCAGGAGCAAACACAATGGAATGCACGGTGAGTTGGACGGGCGGCAGCGGCACACGCTCGGGTATGGGATTCGTGGCAGAGACAGGCAGCGGCCATGCGGTGCTGATGGACGGCGCGCCCGACGCGGTCAAGCCCGAAAACGGCGGTCAAAACCTCGCGCCCCGGCCCATGGAGCTGGTGTTGGCCGGCACCGGTGGCTGTACGGCCTATGACGTGGTGCTCATCCTCAAGCGCGGCCGCCACGCGGTGCAGGGCTGCAGCGTCAAACTCACGTCCGAGCGCGCCGACACCGACCCCAAAGTGTTCACCAAAATCCACATGCACTTCACCGTCACCGGCAAAGGCATCCCGGCCAGCGCCATCGAGCGCGCAATCGCCATGAGCCACGAAAAGTACTGTTCTGCCAGCATCATGCTCGGCAAAACGGCGCAGATTACGACGGGGTTTGAATTGATCGAAGGCTGAGGTTTTCGGCAGGCACAAAAAAGCCCCCGGGTATTGCTACCCGGGGGCTTTTTCACTTTTGAATTCTTACACTGGCACAAGGCCAGCGCGGGAATTAGAAGTTGTAGCGAATGCCCGCAGTGGCGGTGTTGGCGGAGTCAACCGATCCGACACCAGCGTAGCCCATCGCAGCTTTGCTCAGAGGCTTCAGGTACATCGCACCCCAAGCGGTGTGGGTATCGTCTGCCAAACCGGCTTTAGAGGTCTTGTTCGAGCCATAACCCACGCGCAGAGAGTCTGCACCAAAGGGGATAGCCAGTCCCACCGTGTAGCCGGTGTCTTTACCAGCAGTAGTCGTGCCGGAGTCGGTATTGAAAACACCGCCGTAAGCTTTAGCCATGCCGAAGTCGAAGTTCACAGCCAACACGGTGGAGTTCACAGTTGCTGTGTTGCCTGCAGCATCTCCGCTGTAGGCTTGGGTTGCGAAGTTCACGACCAAAGGACCGCTGCCGTAGTTCAAGCCGATACCGGAGTAGTTGGTAGCGCCTTGGGTGTTGCCTTTCACGTTAGGAGCGGACAAAACGATACCTTGGAAGCCGCTGATCACGGGGGTAGCGTATTGCACCGAGCCTTTGGCGTTGCCCATGCCGGTGTTACCCACGTCGTAGTTCCACATGCCGGCTGCCAAAGGCGTCAACGAAGAGTACTCAAGCGCGTCGGTGGTCCAGGCAGCATTGTCGAAAGGCGTCCATTGGTTACCGATGGTGACGGTACCGAACGAGCCCGACACGCCAACAGTTGCGGTACGGTTGAAACCTACGAAAGCAGCTTGGCCGTCGGTGCCGTCGGCGTAAACCTTGCCTTCCAACTGAGCGGACAGCGTCAAGCTGCCAGCTTTCTCTTCACCTTTGATACC
>CAIWRE010000336.1 GCA_903914985.1 uncultured beta proteobacterium
TGTCCATTTGCAGTCCCGTGAGGACGCTGATGAGTTCGACACGATCGGCGGCCTGGTGGCCCATGAGATGGGTCACGTTCCCAAGCGCGGTGAACGCCACCAGCTCGCAGGACTCGAATTTGTCGTGCTGCACACCAAAGGTGGTGCGGTGCGCTGGTTCAAGGTCGCGCCCCTGAAGCCAGTGTGAGCCTTACGCGCTCTTTGCTGCTTCTGCTGGCAGGCGCGCTGCATGCCGCCAGCACGGGCTGGCCCCTCGATCTGGGATGGCCACGCGGCCACACCCTGTGGCCTATGCAACTGGTGGCGATGGCTGTGTTGGCAGCATGCTTGCTGCGAACGCGTTCAGCGGGCCAGGCTTTTCGGTCCGCGTGGGTCTTTGGTACAGCCTATCTGGCATGCACTTTCTGGTGGTTGTTCGTGGCCATGCACACCTATGGTGGACTGGCTGCGCCCCTGGCCGTGCTTGCGATCTTGCTGCTCGCTGCAGCCTTGGCCCTGTACTTCGCATTGGCATGCGGCCTGTGGTGGCGATTGGTACAGCAGCGGCCCGCGATGTCGCCCCTGTTGTTTGCCGCGCTGTGGATGATGGCCGAAATGGCGCGCGGCACTTGGCTCACCGGCTTTGGCTGGGGCGCGGGCGGTTATGCCCACCTGGATGGGCCGCTTGCGTTTTTCGCGCCTTGGGTCGGGGTGTACGGCATCACCGCACTGGCAGCGGGCTTGGCCATGGCGCTGGCGCAGTCAGTGTTCACGTCCTTGCAGCACCGCCGCCTGTGGGGCGGAGTGATCCTGACTCTCACGGCGCTGATGCTGCTGCCTTCCGGCGTCAACCAGTGGACGCAGAGCAGCGGCAAGCTGTCGGTTACGCTGCTGCAGGGCAATATCCCCCAAAACGAAAAGTTTGAAGTCGGTACCGGTGTGCAGCGCGCCTTGCAGTGGTACCAAAGCGAATTGCTGGCTGCGCGCACCGCATTGGTGGTGGCACCTGAGACCGCCTTTCCAGTGCTGCCACAGGAGTTGCCGGCCAACTATCTTGAGGCTCTGCGCGACCACTTCGCAGACGCCGGACGTTCCGCCATCGTCGGAATCCCATTAGGCGACGACCGCCAGGGCTACAGCAATTCGGTGCTGGCGCTGCCAGGGGCGGGCGGGCAAGCTTTGCGCTACGACAAACACCACCTGGTGCCCTTTGGAGAATTCATACCGCCCATGTTCAGGTGGTTCACTGCACTCATGCACATCCCGTTGGGAGACTTCAACCGTGGCGCGCTGGGCCAAGCCTCGTTTGAGGTGCAAGGGCAGCGCCTGGCGCCCAATATTTGTTACGAGGATTTGTTTGGTGAAGAACTGGCCGCGCGCTTTACCGGCGCTGCCAGTGCGCCCACGGTGTTTGTGAATGTGAGCAACCTGGGTTGGTTTGGCGACACAGTGGCCGTGGACCAGCATTTGTCGATCTCGCGCATGCGCGCCTTGGAGTTCCAGCGTCCCTTTGTGCGTGCGACCAACACCGGTGCCACTGCCATCCTGGACCACCAGGGGCACACTACCGCTGCGCTGCCGCGCATGACCGCCGGTGCATTGGTGGGCGAAGTACAGGGGCGCGAAGGCATCACGCCTTTTGCCTGGTGGGCTTCGCGCTGTGGTTTGTGGCCCTTGTGGCTGCTGGGCCTGGCGGTAGTGGCCTGGGCTTGGCGCCGCCGCGCCTAAGCCCAAGAATCAGCTCCCTGTTTGCCCCATGCGCACCAAGCGGCCAGGGCGTGCGTCGGTGATTTTTCCCTGTGCTTGCACCTGCTCGCCCGCGACCCAGGTGCCAACATAGCCTGTGGCGCCTTGCATCAATCGTTTTCCGCCCGCGGGCAAATCACGCACCAGTGCCGGTAGCGGCAGACCCAGCTGCGTGGGATCAATGGCATTCAGGTCGGCGCGCTGTCCCACGGCAATCACCCCGCGGTCGCTCAGGCCCAGGTAGTGTGCGTTGCGCCGGGTCATCATTTCCACGGCCTGCTCCAGCGGCATCGCTAACGGACCCTCTTGAGCCACCCAA
>CAIWRE010000337.1 GCA_903914985.1 uncultured beta proteobacterium
CCACTTCCTGCCCGTCTTGCAACAAGATCAGCGTCGGCCACAGCTTCACTTTGAAAGACCGGCCCAGGGCGCGGCCCGCACCGTCTTCAATGCACAAGTGCGCCAAGGCCGGAGTGGCCTGCAGCGCTTGGACGATGGCAGGCTCCGCCGCCTGGCAGTGTCCACACCAGTCCACTCCGAATTGCAATAGCAAGGCACCACGCGTGGCATCGATCGCGCTGCGTTCTGGAGCACTTGGGCTGTATCGGAGGGCAGTAGAAGGGGGCATGGCTATAAGGAATTTACGCTTCAATTGTGGAGCGACGCAGGCTGTAATGGGGCAGCTTCCAACTGATGACCACACTCACCCCGGCAATCAAAGCGCACAGAAAAAACGCTGCATGGGTGCCGCTGACCAATCCCAGGCGCGCGGCCTCAAACAAAGGCGCAGTGTCCAACCCCAGCCCTTGGGCCAGCGTGCGCAGGGCTTCCTGGTCTTGTTGGCGGATCAAGATCTGGGGCGACGAGAGGAGCTTGACCAAGGTCTCGTCGGTGATGTGGTGTTGGGCGAGCGCAGCGGCGGTCTGACGCGCATACAAGGCATTGACCAGCACGCTGGCAACGCCCACTCCCAGCATGCTGCCAATCATGCGGGTGGTCTGCGCCAATGCGGACGCCACACCCATATGCCTGCGCCCGGCCACGGCCATGATTTGCAGGGAAAGATTGGGCAATTGAAACCCCAGACTGAAACCGCACAGGCCAAACACGGTCATCAACCAGGCATCCGACGTATGGGCATCCACTTGGGTGAGCAAAAGGCAGGTGAGCATGGTTCCCAGCTGACCCCAGGCAATCAGCCGCTGCGCCTGCTGCAAGCGCGGCAAAAGCCGGGAATTGACAATGCTGCCAATCGTGATGAACACCAGGAGTGGCGTCATGACCACGCCCGCCTCGTGCGGCGACTGGCCAAAGCTGCCTTGCAGCAGCAAGGGCGTATAAAAAATCAGCGTGAACATGGTGAGGCCCGTGAGCAGGCCCAGGATCATGAGCTGGCGCGCGCCGCGGTTGTCCAGCAGCGCTGGCGAAATGATTGGCGCGCTGGTGTGGTACTGGTGGCGGAAAAAGCCATAGACCAGCGCCGTTGTCGCCGACCATAGGCCCAACGACTGCCATGTGGCGAAACCATGGGTCTGGCTGTATTCCGCCGCGACCAACAAGGCACAAATCGCCAGCGTCAGCACCAGGGCACCCAGCCAATCAATGCTGCGGTCGCCCTCCGTGTGGTGAACGATGTGCGGAAAGAAGCGCCACACCATGAGCAAAGCGGCCAGCGCCAGCGGCAAATTGACCAGAAACACGTAACGCCAGCCCCAATGCTCGGTCAGCCAGCCGCCCAGCCATGGGCCCACCGCCAGTGCAATACCGTAGCCCGCCGAGAGCAGCACCTGCCAGCGAACGCGCTGCACCGCATCCGGAAACAAGTCCGGCACGCAGGCCGAAGCCACGCCCAGCAACATACCACCCGCCAAGCCTTGTAGCGCACGCGCACCGACCAGCTGCACCATGGTTTGCGAGGCCGCACAGGCGATGGACGCCAAGGCAAACAAAAGCACTGCGGCCAACACAAATGGCTTGCGGCCATGCAAATCCCCCAGCCGGCCGGTGATGGGAATCATCACCGCATTGCCCACCAGAAAGGCCGACGCCGCCCATTGGTAGAGGTCGTAGCCGCTCAAATCCGCCACGATCCGAGGCATCGCCGTGCCTACCACCGAGGTATTGAGTGCGATCAGCATAAATGCCAGCGCAATACCGAGCATGGCCGCCAAGGACTCCATGAAGCTGCGGTCCGACTGCGGTGCGGTGGCGTTCAAAGTGGCTGTCATTTCTCAATGTCCGGGGGGTTCAGCGGACCGACTGGCGCCGAAGGAACCGATGCTAAGGCCGTTTGGTAGGCGCTACCTTGCGACTGCGCAACTCCGGCATTGAGCATCGCAGCGAGCCTGTTTGCGGCCAGCGCCAAACGCTGCTGCATCACGGGCGTGAACCGCTGCGTGTAGGCGGCGTTCACACCGGCCTGCGGATAAAAGCCGGTCTGCGCCACGATCCTGCAAGACTCTTGCGCCATCTGGACGGGGTTCAAGTCCAGTGGTTTGGACTGAACAGGCATGCGCTCCAGCATGGCTGCCACGGCGTCGTTA
>CAIWRE010000338.1 GCA_903914985.1 uncultured beta proteobacterium
ACGTACCATAAATTGGGGACTTCGGATGCCTTGGTGGAATCCTTGACCTCAAAAATAACGGTGGTTTCCCCGGGCTTGGAATAACTGCGGATTCGGTAGGCAAAGGGCACTTCCTGCAGCGTGCGCTCGAGCTTGTCGGTCACCTGCTCCGCCATTTGCTGCGCCGTCGCACCCGGCCAGTAAGCGCGCACCACCATGGCGCGAAAGGTGAATGGCGGGTCTTCGTCCTGCCCCAGCTGAAAGTACGAGGCCATACCCAGCACCATCAGCACCACCATCAAATAGCGAGTCAAAGCGCTGTGTTCCAGCGCCCAGCGGGACAGGTTGAAACCTGCTTTGGGGGTGTCTTGCTTCATGCTCGACTCACTTCGCTGCCGAGGCAGCAGAGGCGGCAGATTTGGCCACTGCGGGCGCTAACTTTTCCTGGTACACCGTCACCTTTTGCCCCGGGGAGAGCACATGGACCCCGGCGGTGACCACCTCCATGCCCGGCTGCAAACCGGTTTGAATCACCACGTCGTTGCCGTCGGCCGTGGCGATGACAATGGGTTGCAATCGCACCGTCATGCTGGTGCGGTCGAGCACCCATACGGCGACCGCCTTGCCATCGTGCTGCAAGGCACTGGTGGGGAGCTTAATGACGGCGGGGCCGGAGCGGTCCAAGGCACGAGGCACCACCGACACCGTGGTCCCCAAGGGCAGCACCTCAGAGCTGACCAGTCCGACCTTGATGGCAAACGTGCGCGTGACCGGATCGGCGCTGGCCGAAATCTCGCGCACCTTACCCTGATAGACCGCATTGCCAGCCCACATGCGCACTTCTACTTCTGAGCCCAGTTTGACTTGACTGACCTTGTCCTCCGGCACAGAAAACACCACGTCGCGGGCGCCGTCCTGCGCAATGCGCACCACCGGCGTTCCTGCGGCCAATACCTGACCCGGCTCGGCATCTGCGGATGTCACGACCCCCGCTGCATCCGCCACGAGCGTGGTGTAGGCGCTTTGGTTGCCCTGGGCTGACAGTTGGGCCTGGGCCTGGTCGACCTGCGACTGGGCAGCCTTCAGTGCCACATCGCGGCGCTCCAACTCGGCTGCGCTGATGAAATTCTGGTCACGCAAATCTTTGAAGCGTTTGAAATCTGAGGCCGCCAAATCGCGGTTTGCTACCGCAGCCGCGAGCTGCGCCTTTGCTGCGTCCACTGAGAGTTTGTAATCTTGCGCGTCGAGCTGGGCTAATGCCTGGCCCGCGGTCACATGCTGACCGACGTCCACCATGCGGCGAAGCAGCTTGCCGTTAACGCGAAATCCGAGCCGGGATTCAGTTCTGGGCCGAACCTCCGCCGCATATTCGAGCCCGGAGTGGATGCCGTCAGCAGCCACCACCATCACCTTGACTGCGCGCAAGGGCTCCTCGGAAGGGACTGGCTTGCTGCAGGCAGCCAGCAACAGAGCAAGGGCGAGGGCGCCGAGACGAAATACGGAGGACTGGGTATTCATAATGGGATTCAATGCGCGTTGCGCAGGAGCGCACGGGGCTGCTGCAGAAATAATGACCGACGGGTTAGTAATTTAGCGTTTTACG
>CAIWRE010000339.1 GCA_903914985.1 uncultured beta proteobacterium
GACGAGAAGCGCGGCAAAATTTGGACGCGCATTATTCGTGAAATCACCGTGGCTGCCCGCGCCTCGGGCGGCGATTTGGGTATGAACCCCCGCCTGCGGCTCGCCGTGGAAAAGGCCAAGGCGGCCAATATGCCTGCCGATCGCATCAAGTACAACATCGACAAAGCGACGGGCAATGCCGAAGGCGTGAGCTACGAGGAGATCCGCTATGAAGGTTATGGCATCGGCGGGGCCGCCATTATTTTGGACACCATGACCGACAACAAAGTTCGCACCGTGGCAGAAGTGCGCCATGCGCTCAGCAAACACGGTGGCAACATGGGAACAGAAGGCTCGGTCGCTTTCCAGTTCAAGCATTGCGGGCAACTGATTTACGCACCCGGCACCAGTGAAGACCGGGTGTTGGAGCTTGCGCTGGATGCCGGTGCACAGGACGTGGTCACCCACGACGACGGCGTGATTGAGGTGCTGACCGCTTATGCCGACTTTGAGAGTGTCAAAGCCGCGCTGGATGCCGCAGGCCTGGTGTGCGAAGAAGCTGCAGTCACCATGCGTGCCGAAAACACGATTGAGCTCGAGGGCGAAGACGCCGCCCGCATGCAAAAACTACTGGACGTGCTGGAAGACCTGGACGACGTACAGGAAGTCTTTCACAACGCTGCTTTATGAATGTTCTGGTCATAGGCGGTGGTGGCCGCGAACACGCACTGGCATGGAAGCTCGCCCAGTCGCCCAAAGTGCAGATGGTGTACCTGGCGCCTGGCAACGGCGGGACCGCCCTGGACGACCGGCTGAAAAATCTGCCGATGACCGACATGGTGGCGCTGCGGGATTGGGCTCTGGAACACAAAATTGGACTCACTGTCGTAGGCCCTGAAGGCCCGCTGGCCGCCGGCGTGGTGGACGATTTCCGTGCCCACGGCCTGCGCGTTTTCGGCCCTACGAAAGCGGCCGCACAACTGGAAAGCTCCAAGGCCTTTTCCAAGTCGTTTATGCAGCGCCACGGCATTCCAACCGCCCACTTTGCGGTGTTTTCGGACGCCGCTGCCGCCCATGCCCACCTGGAAACAACGGGTGCACCGATTGTCGTGAAGGCCGATGGACTGGCTGCCGGCAAGGGCGTGGTTGTTGCAAGCACTTTGGACGAGGCGCATGCGGCAGTGGATTTCATGCTGGCCGATGGTGCCTTCGGCAACGCGCTTGCGGGCGGTGAAGCCCGCGTGGTAATTGAAGAATTTTTGCAAGGTGAAGAAGCCAGCTTTATCGTCATGTGCGATGGCAAGAACGTGCTGCCTCTGGCCACCAGCCAGGACCACAAGCGACTGCAAGATGGCGATGCGGGCCCCAACACCGGCGGCATGGGTGCATATTCACCGGCGCCCATCGTCACGCCCGATGTGCACGCCCGCGCCATGCGCGAAGTGATCCTGCCCACCATCCGCGGTATGGAGAAAGACGGCATTCCCTTCACCGGCTTTCTGTATGCCGGGCTGATGATCGATGCGCATGGCAAGGTCAAAACCCTGGAATTCAATTGCCGCATGGGCGACCCCGAGACGCAGCCCATCATGGCGCGTCTGAAAACCGACTTGCTCGAGGTACTGTGGGCGGCCACCGAACCCGCCGGTGCCACCGGTTTGGCAGACATGGAGCTGCAGTGGGACCGGCGCACTGCGTTGGGCGTGGTGTTGGCTGCGCACGGCTATCCCCAGACGCCCCGCGCGGGTGATGCGATCGAGGGGATTCCGAAAGAGGCCGAGGACCTTGTCGTGTTCCATGCGGGTACCCGCTTGCGGGACGGTGTGCTGGAGACTTCCGGCGGGCGCGTCTTGTGCGTCACGGCATTGGCCGATTCTGTCCGGCTGGCGCAGGCGCGGGCCTATGAGACGGTGCACCAGATTCAGTTCGATGGCATGCAGTTTCGCAGTGACATCGGTTTTCGGGCGGTCAAGGCCTGATGGCGAAGGTTGGCATTCCTGTGCAAAATTGCTTCAAGCCTCCACACCCGGTTCAGCTGGCGGGCAGCCCGCTGGCCCGCAGCTTGATGGACGCGATGGGATGGACTTTGAAATTTGAGGGTCTGCCTACGCTGCAGGGCGTTTTTGTGGTCTATCCGCATACCAGCAACTGGGATTTTGTTTACGCTGTCATGGCCAAGTGGGCGCTGGGCGTGCAACTCAATTTTTGGGCCAAAGACACCTTGTTCAAAGTACCGGTGCTGGGCCGCTGGATACGCTGGCTGGGTGGAATCCCGACCGTGCGCAACGCGCCTGGCGGTCTGGTGGGACAGGCGGTGGCCGAGTTGCAAGCGGCGCGGCGAGAACAGCGGTATTGCTGGCTGGGACTGTCGCCCGAGGGCACGCGCAAACGCACGGCGGGCTGGCGCAGCGGGTTCTACCAAACGGCGCTGCAAGCCGGTGTTCCGCTGTGCCTGGTGCGTTTGGACTTTGGTCGCAAAGAGTTGGTGGCAACCCATTTTTTTGAACTCAGCGGCGACAGGGTGGCAGACATGGCGGTGATTGCGGAGAGCTTTGCCGGTGCACAAGGTTACACGCCGCAGGGCGCGTCGCCGGTGGTGCTGCTTTCATCTGCGCCGGATGGTGCCACCTCAACTTCCCGCCCAACAGGAGCCAGTCCCCATGTTTGAAACCGCCTCCCCGGACACCGTTCGCTTGTACCTGCTGGACTTGCAGTCCCGCATCACCGGTGCCGTGGCAGCGACGGATGGCGGCAGCTTTGTCGTCGATTCCTGGGAAAAAGCACCCGGTGAGCCCCTACAGGGCAACGGCATCACAAAAATTCTGGAAAACGGCGCGGTGTTTGAACGGGCCGGTTGCGGCTTCTCGCATGTGCGGGGTCCTCGCTTACCCCCCAGCGCCACCCAGCACCGGCCTGAACTGGCGGGCGCACCCTTTGAGGCCATGGGCGTCTCGCTGGTGTTTCACCCGCGCAACCCTTATGCACCGACGGTGCACATGAATGTGCGCATGCTGGCCGCCAAGAACCCGCAAGGCCAGACCGTGTGCTGGTTCGGTGGTGGCATGGACCTCACGCCCATCTACGGTTTTGAAGACGACGCCGTGCACTTTCACCAAAGCTGCAAAGACGCGCTGGCTCCTTTTGGCGACGACAAATACCCGCGCTTCAAAACCTGGTGCGACGACTACTTTTTCCTCAAACACCGCAACGAGCCGCGTGGAGTGGGTGGCGTGTTTTTTGATGATTTTTCCGAGCTGGGGCAGGAACAAAGCTTTGCCATGCTGCGCGCCGTGGGCGATGCGTTTTTAGGCGCCTACATGCCCATCTTAGAGCGGCGCAAAGACCTGGCCTACGGCAGCCGCGAGCGTGATTTCCAGCTTTACCGGCGCGGCCGTTATGTGGAGTTCAACCTGGTGTGGGACCGGGGTACGCACTTTGGACTGCAATCCGGTGGGCGCACCGAGTCGATCCTGCTGTCCATGCCGCCGCACGCCAGCTGGTCGTACCAGAACCTGCCGGCTGCGGGGACGCCGGAAGCGGCGCTGTATTCACAGTTTCTGGTGGCGCGGGACTGGGTTTGATAGACAGCCCTGCACGTGTCGGCGTATTTGGTGGTGCATTTGACCCGCCCCACCTGGGTCATGTGGCTCTGGCCCGTGCTGCGCTGAATCAATGGGGATTGGCGCGATTGCACATCGTGCCTACGGGTCAGCCATCGCACAAGACCCGCACCCTGACCTCCCCCCAGCATCGCCTGGCGATGTGTGCGCTGGCCTTTGCTGACGTGGCGCAAGCGGTAGTCGATGCCCGTGAAATCGAGCGCAGCGGGCCCAGCTATACCGTTGAAACCTTGGAGTCATTGCGGGACGAATATCCCGACGCCCAACTGTTTTTGCTTGTTGGCCAAGACCAGGCACTGACCTTGCAGCGCTGGCATCGCCCCGCTGATTTGGCCCGGCTTGCTACAATCGGTGTTGCTGGGCGTCCTGCTTCTGCTGGCCCTGATGTCAAGTTTGACGCGGTTCAAGCAGGAAATTTTGACATTCAACGCCTGCACATGCCTGCCATGGCACACAGCGCAACCGACATCCGTCAGCGCCTGGCGCAGCATCAAAGCATAGAAACTCTGGTTCCACCGTCCGTTGCGCGCTATATTGCCCACCACCACCTCTACCAAACGTCCTGATGACCACTTCTCCTACCGCCAAAAAAAATGACATCCAAAAGCTCCAACGCGCCATCGTGGACGGGCTCGAGGACGTCAAGGCCCAGGACATCGTGGTGTTTGATACCGAGAAC
>CAIWRE010000340.1 GCA_903914985.1 uncultured beta proteobacterium
CTCGGCCATGGGCAGGGCAGCGGATTCAAAGTATTTGGCGTCCGGCCAGACGCGCACCGTGGTGCCCGATTTGCGATCGCCCTCGCCCGCCTTGCGCACCTGCAGCGCTTCGGTGACGTCGCCGCTTTGGAACACGATGCGGGCCACCGAGCCTTCGCGGTAGCTGGTGGCTTCCAGGCGCTTGCCCAAAGCATTGGTCACGCTCACGCCCACGCCATGCAGGCCGCCCGAGAAGCTGTAGGCGCCGCCCTTGCCTTTGTCAAACTTGCCACCGGCGTGCAGCCGGGTGAACACCAGTTCAATCACCGGAGCGTTTTCTTCCGGGTGCATGCCAAAGGGGATGCCGCGGCCATCGTCCTCGATCGTGACCGAGCCGTCGGTGTGCAGCACCACCTTGATTTTTTTGCCGTGGCCTGCCAGCGCCTCGTCAGCGGCGTTGTCCAGCACCTCTTGAATCACGTGCAAGGGGTTGTCGGTGCGGGTGTACATGCCCGGGCGCTGCTTGACGGGCTCCAGGCCCTTGAGGACCCGGTTGGACGATTCGGAGTAAGCAGGTGCGACGACGGAGGGGGATTTGGGAACAGACATAAGGGGCGATTGTAGACCTGCGAGACGCAATTTACTGTACGAAACCACAGCATTATGACCCATGCGGATGGCAGCCTTGCCCGGCCCCCTTTCCCCTTGGAGACCACAGAACGACCATTACTTCGCTATATTTGGAGCATGCAAATCGCCCATCCCGACCGCCCACCTTTGTCCTTGTTCCAGGTTTTGGCCTGCGGTGCTGCCATCGTGACCTTGTCCATGGGCATTCGCCACGGCTTTGGCCTGTGGATGCAGCCGCTCACCCAAGCCCGTGGCTGGACCCGCGAAACCTATGCGCTGGCCATGGCCATCCAAAACATTTCCTGGGGCATTGCCGGGATTTTTGCCGGAATGGCGGCGGACCGCTTTGGCGCTTTCCGGGTGCTGGTGATGGGCGCAGCCCTCTATGCGCTGGGGCTGTTTGGCATGTCGCAGGCCGATACCCCCTTGATGTTGATGCTCTCCACCGGCGTGATGCTGGGCGTGGCCCAAGCAGGCACCACCTACGCCGTGGTCTATGGCGTGATCGGGCGCAATGTGCCAGCCGAGCGCAGGTCCTGGGCCATGGGCATGGCCGCCGCGGCAGGCTCGTTCGGGCAATTTTTAATGGTGCCGATTGAAGGTCAGCTGATCGGGACCCTGGGCTGGCAAAGCGCGCTGGGCGTCCTGGGCGTAGCCGCCTTGCTCATCGCGCCCCTGGCTTGGGGACTGCGCGAGCCGCACCTGGCGGGCAACCAGGCGAGCGCGCCCCGCGAGCAAACGATTTTTCATGCGCTGGGGGAGGCGTTTCAGTACCGCAGCTTTCAGCTGCTCATGGCAGGCTACTTTGTCTGCGGTTTTCAGGTGGTGTTTATCGGCGTGCACATGCCCAGCTACCTCAAAGACCACGGCCTGTCCCCCCAGGTGGCCAGCTACGCGCTGGCCTTGATTGGTTTGTTCAATGTGTTTGGTACTTATGCCGCGGGGGCCTTAGGCCAGCGCATGCCCAAACGCCACATCCTGGCCTTCATTTACTTCGCCCGTGCAGTAGTCATCGCCCTCTTCATCTGGGCGCCACTCAGCCCGGTCAGTGTGTATCTGTTCTCGGCGGTGATGGGCTTTTTGTGGCTGTCCACGGTGCCGCCGACCAACGCGTCGATTGCCCAAATTTTTGGCGTGGCGCACCTGTCCATGCTGAGCGGCTTTGTCTTCCTGAGCCACCAGGTGGGCTCCTTCATGGGTGTCTGGCTGGGCGGCTATTTCTACGACCGCACCGGCAGCTACGACGGGGTCTGGTACATCGCGATCGCGCTGGGCATCTTTGCCGGCTTGGTGAATTTGCCGGTCAACGAATCCCCTATCGAGCGCTCACCACGCCAGTCCCCTGCGACCGCGTGATGACGCTGGGAGTATGCAAGTGAGCCGCGACACCCGCAAGATCGCCAAAGTACTCGCTATTGCGCTGGCCATGACCCTCATGGCCGTGGTGTTTGGCCTGTACGCACGCCCGGACTTCATGGTGCAGCTGGCCAACCAAATGTGGGCGTGCTTCTAAGTGCCGCAGCACGAATCTCTGGAAGCAGCGTCCCCCTGGGTGCAACGCTGGAGCCATCTGGCTGCACCCGGCGCCACCGTGTTGGATATCGCCTGCGGCGGTGGCCGGCACCTGCATTGGTTTGCCCAACGGGGACACCCGGTCACTGGCATCGACCGTGACATTGCGGCCGCGAGCGCGCGCGTGCCCAATGCTGAACTGGTCTGTGCAGACATCGAGTCGGCTCCCTGGCCACTGACGGTGCCGGGCGACGCCAGCGCGCTGCGACAGTTTGGTGTGGTGGTGGTCACCAACTACTTGTGGCGGCCACTCTGGCCCATGATTTTGGGCAGTGTGGCTGAGGGGGGCGTGCTGATTTATGAAACCTTTGCTGCGGGAAATGAGACAGTGGGCCGCCCGAGTCGGCCTGACTTCCTGTTGCAAAGCGGCGAACTACTGCAGGTGTGCGCTGATTTACAGATCGTCGCCTATGAAAACGGCACACTGACGGATCCCCCGCGCTTTGTACAACGCATTGCCGCCATTCGCAAAGTCAGCGTAAAGGCACCCCAGGACGTTATTGCTAATTACCCGCTCTAGGTAAAATCATTCTTTTAACCACGCTCAAGCGCCCATGAATTCTTCTTTCACTCCCATTCGGGGCAGCATCGTCGCGCTAGTGACCCCCATGCTCGACGACGGCGCCGTGGACTATCCCGCGCTGCGCCGCCTGATTGATTGGCACATCGCCGAAGGTACAGACTGCATCGGTGTGGTCGGCACCACGGGCGAGTCCCCCACCGTGAACGTGGACGAACACTGCGAAATCATCCGCGTGTCGGTGGAGCAGGCGGCAGGTCGCGTGCCCATCATGGCGGGCTGCGGTGCCAACTCCACCAAAGAGGCGATTGAGCTGGCGCATTTCGCAAAAAAAGTCGGCGCCGATTGCCAGTTGCAAGTGGTCCCTTATTACAACAAGCCCACCCAGGAAGGCCAGTACCAGCACTTCAAAGCAATCGCCGAGTCGGTCGATCTGCCCGTGGTTCTGTACAACGTGCCGGGTCGCACGGTGGCCGATATGGCCCACGAAACCGTCATCCGCTTGGCACAGGTGCCTGGCATCGTCGGCATCAAAGAAGCCACCGGCAATATTGAGCGTGCCCAGTGGCTGATTAAAGAAGCGCCCCAGGGCTTCTCGATCTATTCCGGCGACGACCCCACGGCCGTCGCGCTCATGCTGTGTGGCGGTCATGGCAATGTGAGCGTCACCGCCAACGTGGCACCTCGCCTGATGCACGAACTGTGCATGGCCGCCATTGCAGGTGATGTACGCAAAGCCATGGACATACAGTTCAAGTTGCTGCCACTGCACAAAGGCTTGTTTGTCGAAGCCAACCCCATCCCGGTGAAGTGGGCGGTGTCCCGTATGGGCCTGTGTGGCCAGGCGATACGCCTGCCATTGACGTCATTCACCGAGTCCAACCGCCCCGCCCTGGAGCAGTTGCTCAAGAGCACCGGTTTAATTTAATTCTCCATGCAAAGGCCTCTTGTGAATTTTTCTCTGAAGTTGACGGTTCTGGCGGGTGCCATTGTGTTGAGTGGCTGCTCGGTGCTTGAGGGCGACAAAGTGGACTACAAATCCAGCTCTAAAGCGCCGCCACTGGCAGTTCCGCCGGATTTGACCCAGTTGTCAAAAGACACGCGGTACTCCGTTGTAAACGGTGGTGTATCGGCCGTAAGTTCGGCAAAAACCACGCCACAAAGCAGTGCGGACAGCGTGGCTTTGAATGCGGTGGGCGACATCCGGGTGGAACGTCTGGGCAACCAGCGCTGGCTGGTTGTAAACCGCAGCGCAGTCAATTTATGGGGTCCTTTGAAAAGCTTTTGGCAAGACAGCGGATTCAAGCTGAGCATGGACCAAGCCGATGTCGGCATCATGGAAACCGAGTGGAATGAGAACCGGGCCAACATTCCGCAAGACTTTATTCGCCGGGCATTGGGCAGCGTTTTGGATTCGCTTTACTCGACCTCCTTGCGCGACAAATACCGCACCCGTCTGGAAAGCCGTGCCGACGGCAGTACCGAAATTTACATCACCCACCGCGGCATGCAGGAGGTGTACGACAGTGAGGAGCAGAAACGCACTATTTGGCAACCCAGGCCATCCGACCCGGAGTTGGAGGCCGAATTCCTGCGCCGTTTGATGCTCAAACTCGGTGCCAGCAAGGACCAATCTGCGCAAGTTGCAGGCGCACTTTCCGTGCCGCCGACCTCCATGACCACATCGGCCAGCGGCCAGCCCGCCTTGGAGCTCGCAGACGGCTTTGACCGTGCATGGCGCAGAGTGGGTCTGGCCCTGGACCGTACCGGCTTTACCGTGGAAGACCGCGACCGCAACAAAGGGGTCTACTTCGTTCGCTACAAGGCATCTGAGGCCAGCACAGGCGAAGACAACTGGGTCAAGAAACTATGGAGCGGTGCCGCCAAGCCGGCCGCCGTAGAGAAATACCAGATCGCGGTGCGCAGTTCAGGAAACAAAACCACCGTCGTCGTGTTGAACGAACTCGGAGCCCCCGAGCTCTCGGAAGCAGCCAAAACCATTGTGAAGGTACTGGCTGCCGATCTGAAATAGAAAGCGCAGCAGCAGACGAAAAAAAACCACCTTGCGGTGGTTTTTTTTCGCATGAAAGAAATTACTTCGATGCTTCGGATGCGGCAGGCGCAGCAGCAGGTGCAGCGGATGCGTCAGCAGCGGGAGCAGCAGCAGCGGGGGCAGCGGCAGGAGCAGCAGCTTCTTCTTTTTTACCGCAAGCAGCCAGGGCAGCAGCAGCGATCACGGCTGCCAAGAGGAGAGTTTTGTTCATGATTGAAAAAATAGAATGGGTTAACGAAACAATTTCCGGAAAATGCCTGGGCGGCGAACCCCCCAAACCCTGACAAAAAACTTTCAAAGCAAATTCGCCAGAGCCTCTGATTATACAAGACAGTGCATCCAGATTGCGGGTTAACCCTCGCAAACCAGCAAAACAGCACCGAAAGTGTGCGATTATTTTATAAATTGTTTGAATTTCACGAATTTATCGGGTCAGTCATTCTTCACTTTGTAACCAGCCGTCCTCGATCCATTGGGCCAGTAAATCACGCGCACCCACACTGAGTTGCTTCAGCATTGATTCACTCAAACGCTGTTGGTCCGCCAAAACACGCATCAGTGCCGCATCGCGCCCCTTGGCCAAAAAGCTCTCGCCGTTGATGAAAATATGCGCCTCGTCGTACAACATTTGGGTGCGGCGGTCCAGGCGCACGCCCCGACCTGCGTCGTCGGCGCTCTGACTTCCCTCGAACCATACCTGGGCTTTGGGCTCGCTGAGGTATTCACCCAGAGCGCGATTGAGCGCCAAGGGGTCGCGCAGGGATTTTTCCAACGCCTCGCGCGCAAACTCAACCATGCCGGCAGGAATTCGGGCGCACTGTTCTTGTGCCACTTGATTCGGGTCGCGGTACAGCTGGTCGCCTACCTCGTCGCAGGCCTGCTCAGCCAAACGTTGCAAGATTTCCTGTGCGAGCTCGCCTGCCGCTGGAGAGCGAAAACCGATGGAATAGGTCATGCACTCGCCTTGGGCAATGCCGTCATGGGCATAGCGTGGGGGCAGGTACAGCATGTCACCAGCGTCCAGCACAAACTCCTCCTCGGGCTCAAAGTCAGACAAAATTTTGAGTGGCATGCCCGGTTGCAAATCGAGTTTTTTCTGGCGCCCGATGCGCCAACGCCGCTGACCATGGGCCTGCAACAAAAACACGTCGTAGCTATCAAAGTGCGGCCCCACGCCACCGCCGTCGCTGGCATAACTCACCATCACGTCGTCCAGGCGGGCATCCGGCACAAAACGGAACTGATCACGCAGGGCGCGAACCCGAGCATCGTGCAGATCCACGCCCTGCACCAGCAGTGTCCAACCGGGCTGCTTGAGAGCGGGCAGATTCTTGCGTCCAAACGGACCTTGCTTGAGACGCCAGGGCTTGGCGGGTGTGTCGGGGGTTTGGATCACCAGGCGGGACTGAACGTCGTCTTGCGCCGCCAAATCAAACAGCTCAGCGCGATCCAGCGGCGCCGTGAAACCCGGTATCGCCTGGCGAATCACCAGCGGCTTTTTTTGCCAGTGGCGACGCATGAAAGTCGCAGGCGACAGGCCGCCCAGGAGTTGAAGTGGCTGGTCAATGTTCATGTGCAAAGCGTCCAAGGGAGAAAAATCAGGAAAAAAGAAACTGCGACAATTGTCTGATGGAAATCTATGACAACTGCGTGGTCGCTTTGACCTGGGTCCTTCAAGACACTTTGGGGGAAGAATTGGACGTTTTGGACGAACCCGTGGAGTTCCTGCTGGGCGGCAAAGACCTGCTGCCCGCCATCGAAGCGGCTCTGCAAGGCCACCGGGTCGGCGACAAACTGCAAATCCAAATCGAACCCGAAGAAGCCTTCGGTGACTTCAACGACCAACTTTTGTTTTTAGAGCCGCGCGCGCTGTTCCCTGCCGAATTGCAAGTGGGCTTGACGCTGGAAGGCTCCGCCCTGCCCGCGGGCTGCAATCCAGCTGCACCGAAAGACGCGCTGTTTACGGTGACGGACATTTACCCGGAGCATGTGGTGCTGGACGGCAACCATCCTTTGGCGGGCATTGCGATTCGCCTGAGCCTGCGGGTAGAGGGCGTGCGTGAAGCGACTGAGGAAGAGCTGGAGCGCGGCTCCACCGGCACCGGATTTTTCCGCATTGAGGCGCTGCCCGCTGCCGACCGCGGCGACGCGCCTCTGCACTGAACGCAACTGCCCCGGTCAGGCCTTGCCTGTCGATCCGTAACCGCCTTCGCCACGCTCGGAGGCGGCAAATTCATGGACGATGTTGAACTCGGCCTGCACTACCGGAACGATGACGAGTTGCGCAATGCGCTCCATGGGTTCGATGGTGAATGCGGTCGTGCTGCGGTTCCAGGCGCTCACCATCAGCTGCCCCTGGTAATCACTGTCAATCAAACCCACCAAATTGCCCAGCACGATGCCGTGTTTGTGGCCCAGGCCTGATCGCGGCAGGATAAGCGCCGCGAAGTTCGGGTCTTTCAAATAAATTGCCATGCCGGTGGGCACCAGCTGCCAGGCATTGGGTTGCAGCGTCAAAGGCGCATCCAGGCAAGCCCGCAAGTCCAGACCCGCACTGCCGGGCGTGGCGTAGGTTGGCAATTGGTCCGCCAGGCGGGAATCGAGAATTTTAACGTCGAGTTTCATAGCGTTGAAGGAATGATTCAGAGGTTTAGGGGCGCAGGCGTTGGGCAATTTCGCGCACCAGCACACGGGCCAGGCTCAACTTGCTGGCACGGGGAATGTCCACCGCGCCGTGGGCATCCACCAGCAAGAGTGCGTTGTCGTCCTGGCCAAAAGTGGCGGGGCCGATATTGCCGACCAGCAGGGGCACACCTTTGCGAATGCGCTTGGCGGTTGCATGTGCCAGCAAATCGTGGCTCTCGGCGGCAAAGCCGACACAAAACAAAGCGCTACCGCGGGCGCGCTCAGACTGCGCAAGGGTCGCCAGGATATCCGGGTTTTCTTGGAGGGCCAGGCTGGGGACTTGCCCCGAACCATCCTTTTTGATCTTGTGTTCCGTGGACGCCACCGGCCGCCAATCGGCCACGGCTGCTGTGGCAATGAAAACATTCGCACTATCCGCCTGCGCCGTACAGGCCAGCAGCATTTCCTCGGCACTTTGCACATCGATGCGGCGCACCCCTTGCGGCGTGGCCAAAGCAACCGGACCGGCCACCAAGGTCACTTTGGCGCCCGCCTCCTGCGCGGCCCGTGCCAGCGCAAAGCCCATCTTCCCGCTGGAGCGGTTGGTAATGCCGCGTACCGGGTCGATTGCCTCAAAGGTGGGGCCAGCGGTGATCAACACGCGCTGCCCGGCCAGCACCTTGGGCTGGAAAAAGGCGATCACATCGTGCAATAGCTCGTCCGGCTCGCGCATACGTCCGTCCCCGGTCTCGCCACAGGCCTGGTCGCCACTGCCCACGTCCAGTACGGTGGTGCCGTCTGCGCGCAGTTGCGCCACATTGCGCACCGTGGCCGGGTGCGACCACATTTCGCGGTTCATGGCGGGGGCTAGCAGCAATGGGACCGATTCCCGCGGGCGGGCCAGGCACATCAGGCTCAGCAGGTCGTCGGCACGCCCGTGCAGCAGCTTGGCCATGAAGTCGGCGCTGCAGGGCGCGATCAGAATGGCATCTGCTTCGCGGCTCAGGTTGATATGCGCCATATTGTTGGCTTCGCGCGCATCCCACTGGGAGGTGTAAACGCTGCGCTGACTCAGGGCCTGCAGGGTGACGGGCGTGATGAATTGGGCCGCCGCCTCGGTCATGACCACTTGCACCGTGGCGCCTTCTTTGATCAAGGCACGGCACAGTTCGGCAGCCTTGTAACAGGCAATGCCGCCGCTGAGTCCCAAAACAATGTGTTTGCCGCTTAATTCCATGCACTTGGCCTTCGTCTAAATCGGATTTGAGGCACCGCACCGGGCCCCGGGCGCAATGTAGCAGACACCTATAATCTCGCATTACCAGCTTACCGGACCCTGGGTCCGCACACTGACATGACCAAATTTGTCTTCGTCACCGGTGGCGTGGTCTCTTCCCTGGGGAAGGGAATTGCATCCGCCTCCCTCGCCGCGCTCCTGGAATCGCGGGGCCTGACAGTCACCCTGATCAAGCTTGACCCCTACCTCAACGTTGACCCGGGCACCATGTCGCCCTTGCAACACGGCGAGGTGTTTGTCACCGACGACGGCGCCGAGACCGACCTCGACCTGGGCCACTACGAGCGCTTTGTGGAAACCCGCATGCGCAAGGCCAACAACTTCACCACGGGGCA
>CAIWRE010000341.1 GCA_903914985.1 uncultured beta proteobacterium
AGACTCGGCGACAAAAGCGACCGTCAGCCTGTCTGAGCGAACCCGTTGCTCGAGTTGGGTGATCCTGTTTTGGGCGGCTGCATCGAGAAGAGCGTTGTCTTTCAGCCATCGTGAAAACAGCCGCAGCAAGAAACTGAAATCACGTCGCCAAGCGCTGTGATCGTTCCAATGAGACTTGAATGTGGCTGCCAATTTTCACCCCTTTAGGACGTTCAGTGTAATCATAAATATTTGATTCCGTGATATTTGCCGTTATTGAGATGGTTTGAACTTGTATTTCAATCGATCGGGCTGCGCAGGGTCGGGTACGCATGGGAGGGGAGTTGCGTACACTCTTCTTCTGAACGACCCCCGGCCCTGTGCCGTTTGTACTGCCGCACATTTATGAATTCCACAAATACAGCCGCTATGAATGAAGCACTCAACGCAACATTGCGCCCGCTTGAAAATGACACATTTGTGCGTGCTTGCCTGCGTCAAGCCACGCCCTATACCCCTCTGTGGCTGATGCGCCAGGCCGGACGCTACCTGCCTGAGTACCGGGCCACACGGGCCAAAGCTGGCAGTTTCATGGGGCTGGCCACCGATCGCGACTATGCGACCGAAGTCACTCTCCAACCTTTGGAACGCTATCCGCTGGACGCGGCCATTTTGTTCAGCGACATCCTGACCGTGCCTGACGCCATGGGCCTGGGTTTGAGCTTCGCCCTTGGCGAGGGCCCCCGCTTTGCCCATCCGGTACGCGACGAAGCTGCGGTGGCGCGCCTGGAAGTGCCCGACATGGACAAGTTGCGCTATGTGTTTGATGCGGTGAGCTCCATCCGCAGCGCCTTGACCCAGTCCGATGGCAAGAGCAGGGTGCCCTTGATTGGGTTTTCAGGCAGCCCTTGGACATTGGCTTGCTACATGGTTGAAGGCGCGGGCTCCGACGACTACCGCCTGGTCAAAACCATGCTCTATGCGCGGCCTGACTTGATGCACCGCATTTTGGCGGTCAATGCAGACGCGGTGGCTGCATATCTGAACGCCCAGATTGACGCAGGTGCGCAGGCCGTGATGGTGTTTGACAGCTGGGGGGGCGTACTCGCGGACAGCGCCTTCCAAACCTTCAGCCTTTCCTACACCGCTCGCGTGCTGTCCCAACTCAAGCGCCACGGACCGCAGGGTCAAATCATTCCGCGTATTGTTTTTACCAAGGGCGGCGGACTATGGTTGAAGGACATGGCCTCCCTGGACTGCGATGTGCTGGGCCTGGACTGGACAGTCAACCTTGGTGCGGCCAGGGCTGCAGTAGGCGGCACTGTGGGTGGTCCTGGCAAAGCCTTGCAAGGCAATATCGACCCCAACATCCTCTTTGCCCCTCCCGCGCAGATTGAGACAGAAGTGGTGCATGTGCTCAACAGTTTTGGTGCACCCCACCAAGGCCCAGGCGTCGGCCCCAGCCACATTTTCAACCTGGGCCACGGTATCAGCCAACATACGCCTCCCGACCATGTGGCTGCTTTGGTCGAGGCAGTGCATAAGCACTCTCGGGCCATGCGCGCCTGACAGTGAGGGTGCACGGGAAGGTCGAGTTGAAGCTTTACGCTGATCGTTGGGGTCGCGCATCAGACGCCTAGCACTTTTTTGGGCTTCGTTGTGCCTTTTTTCATACTTGTGCACAAAAATTTGAGTGTGCAAAGAATCGATGTCTGGAAGTCGCCTCCATCGCTCCCTCATGGGCAGGTATCACTAAGTTGTTGATATATATGTATTTTATTTTTTGCCCATTTTTTTAGCACGTTAATAAAGTACGTGATTTCCCAAGGGAGTGCGGTCAGTCAACGAAGATGTCAACAAAGTTATCCACAGAAATAAGGGGTAATGTTCCACATCTATAAAAATCAAAGACTTAGCGTGATTTCGCACAGTTCACTTGAAACAGCTGCCGCAACTCAAACGGCTTTTCTCTTAAGCCCCAAGGCGTGGCGGTGCACGTGTCAGCGGCACAATGGGGCAGCAAAGCGAACAATGCAACCGATTTTCCTTAGAACACGGGCGCTGACGCGGACTGCGGCGTTGTCGCCTTTGCTTATGCACAAAATGACAAACGCGTTACCCGAGGCAGATTTCGAATGCCAAAGTAGTCTCTTTCAGCGGGAAATGCATCTAAGTGATTGATTTAGAAAAAATTTTTAAAAATGCTGAATTTGTAGGCATTCCAGCAAAACGGGCCAAACGCAGAGGCAAAGTCTGTATGTCGCAGGGATATCAACAAAGTTGTCCACAGTTTTTGGGGGTAAGGCTAAAGCCTCATAAAAATCAAGGACTTAGCGCGGTTTTTGTCTCCAACTCATGCGGTTTGTGTGCTGGCCAGCACACTGCCATCGCCCGCGCGCCGATGCGTACGCCATAACCATGACCGCTTGGATTTCCGTTTTGGTGCAGACACCGGCACATGCGCGCATCGAGCCGGTGTTGACCTATCGCCACACCGAGGCCTTGCCCAAGGGCACGCTGGTGCGCGTGCCCTTGGGCAAGCGCGAAACACTGGGTGTCGTTTGGCAAGACGCAGCCGCTGAATCCAGTGGTGAGCTCGACGGCAACAAGGTGCGCGACATTGCCGGCGTACTCGATACCGTAGCTCCGCTGGGCGACGCCTGGCAGCAATTGATGCGGTTTACCGCCCAGTATTACCAACGGTCCTTGGGCGAGGTCGCTCTGGCGGCGCTGCCGCCCCAGCTGCGCGACCTCTCGCCCCAGCAAATGCACCGCAGATTGCGCAAAACCGCCCGAGATGCGGCAAAGCCCGCGGCAATTGCGCATGGGGCTCTCGCACCCGCGGGGCAAGCACCAAGCCTCACGGCGGAGCAAGCGGCCGCAGTGACAGAACTTTCTGCCAACGTAGGGCCGTTTTTGCTGTTTGGCGCCACTGGCAGCGGCAAAACCGAGGTGTATTTGCACGGCGTGCAGACTTTGCTCGCGCAGGATCCGACTGCCCAGGCCTTGGTGATGGTGCCCGAGATCAACCTCACACCGCAATTGGAAGCGCGCTTTCGGGAACGGTTTACTCCGCTGCTGGGGTCGAGCGCCGTTGTCAGCCTGCACAGCGGCATGACCAACCCGCAGCGCTTGTCGGCCTGGTTGTCAGCGCACGAAGGACACGCCCGTATTGTGCTGGGCACGCGCATGGCGGTGTTTGCCTCCATACCGAAACTGCGCTTGATCGTGGTGGACGAAGTACACGACCCCAGCTACAAAAGCAGCGAAGGTGCCCGCTACTCCGCGCGCGATCTGGCGGTGTTCCGCGGCCGCTTGCAGGGGGCCAAAGTGGTGCTCGGTTCGGCCACGCCCTCGCTGGAGAGCTGGTACCAGAGCCGGCCGAGCGACGAGGGCGGGCGTTACCAGCGCCTGCTGATGCCTGCCCGAATTGGCGCACAAGCCCTGGAGTTGCCCTTGGTGCGGCGGGTGGACATGAAGCACCAGGCCCGGGGGGCTGTGTTTTCTGTACCCTTGCTTGACGCTATCCGGGCCTGCGTGGCGCGCGGTGAGCAAAGCATGGTGTTTCTGAACCGGCGCGGTTATGCACCGGTGCTGCATTGCGCCGATTGCGGTTGGAAGAGCGAATGCGGGCATTGCAGCGCGTACCGTGTGTTTCACAAGCAGGACCGCACCCTGCGCTGCCACCACTGCGGCTTCACCGAACGCGTGCCGCGCGCCTGCCCCAGCTGCGGCAACCTGGACATTGCGCCATTGGGCAAAGGCACGGAGCAGATTGAAGAGCAGCTTGAAGCCTTGCTGGCCGACGTGCGCCGCCCCCACTCGGTTAGCGCCGAGTTTCCCGACGGTGCGCCGGTACGGGTGGCGCGCATTGATGCGGACACCACCCGGCTCAAAGGCAGCTTGCAATCGCAGCTGGCTGCCGTGCATGCCGGTGAGGTGGATGTGCTGGTGGGCACGCAAATGATTGCCAAGGGCCATGACTTTCGGCGCATCACGCTGGTGGCGGCCATCAACCCGGACGGCGCCCTGTTCTCCAGCGATTTTCGGGCGCCCGAGCGCTTGTTCAGTTTGCTGATGCAGGCCGCCGGACGCGCGGGGCGTGACGCGGCGCTGGGCAAAGGCAGCGAGGTCTGGATCCAGACCTTTGAGCCAGCCCACCCGCTCTACGCGGCACTCAAGCAATACGACTACCCGGCGTTTGCCGGCAGCCAATTAAAAGAGCGCGAACTGGCGGGAATGCCGCCGTTCAGCTTCCAGGCCCTGGTTCGCGCAGAGGCGCGCAGCCAGGAGGTGGCCCAGGCCTTTTTGCATGCTGCACGCCACAGCGCGCTGCAAGACATGGCGGGGTGGGATGGCTGGTCGCAGGTGCTGGAGCACATCACGCTCTACAGCGCAGTGCCTATGGCGATTGCCCGGGTGGCGAATGTGGAGCGCGCACAGATGCTGGTAGAGAGTCCTTCGCGCCAGGCCTTGCAGCACTTTTTGAGCGGCTGGCATAGCGTGCTGCACGCCAGCCGTAGCCTGCCGGAATGCAAAGGCCTCTTGCGTTGGGCGATTGACGTGGACCCGCTGGCGATCTGATGCGCGTCAGCGCTTGCCGCCTTCGCAACCGAATTTGAACTGTGCAATATCCAAAGGTGCATTGGCAACCGGTGCAAACGCAGCGCCACTGTCAAAGGAATAAAGGGGATCGCCCTTGGCCAGGTGTCCTGCAAACACCGAGGTCCGCACGGTGCGGTGCAGGCCGTTGTTGCAGTCGAACTCTTTGAGCTCTTTGACCGAGAGATAGTTGGTCCATAGCAATGGAGGTGGAAAACGCGCCGCCTGCGTGTCTTTGTAGTCCCCCATCGCCCACATCTTCACCAAGGCGCCTTTGCGCTGGATGGAGGCGGGATCGGCGTACATGCCGAAATCGGCCGTTTTACCAATGAACTGCCAATCTGCCCACACGGGCTTGGCAAGAAAGAGCAGCAGGAATGCCCACTTTGTCATTGCCAATCTCCTATTTAGGTGGTGATAGATGGTCGCCGAATCGCGATTGGGCGGGAATATAGCGTAAGCGAGCAATAGACCGGGATTAAATTCACGTCATCAGGGACGCGGTAGGCAGGCCACCACGCCGGAAAACGTGAGAAAGGCCGCTGATGTGGACACCAAAATAATGCGCGCAATGCGTCCGTTGTCCGCACCGAAGCGCTCCGCGAGCATGGACACATTGCTGGCGCTGGGCAGGGCGGCCACCAGCACCACCACGTACCAAGCAAAGCGGTCCAAAGGCAACCCGGCGGCCATGACCGCCCAACCGACCGCCAGCACCAGCAAAGGGTGCACAAAAAGCTTCATGGCAGCCACCGGCACCACTTCGGACCAGCGCACCGCCGGTCCCTGCCCGCTGACCGCCTGCATGTGTGAACGCGCCAGCACAGTACCGATGGTGAACAGCGCCACGGGCGAGGCGGAATCAGCCAGCATTGCAAGGGTCGAGGCGAGGGGCCCAGGCCAATGCCACCCGTAGGCGGACGCCAGGGCGCCGGACAAAATGGCCCAGGGCATCGGGTTGCTTGCAACACCCTTAAGCGCAGTCCTGGCCGCCTGGGTTGCGGAGGCTTGCGAGGCGTCATCCGGCGCCGGTCCCAGGCGGGAAAGCGCAATACACAAGGAGGTAGTGATCACCATGTCCACCAGAATCGTGACGATGGCGGGCCCGGCGGCCTGTGCGCCCAGCAGGGCAACCAACAAGGGCACGCCCATGAATCCGGTGTTGGGAAAGGCCGCCACCAATGCGCCAAAGGCAGCATCGTTCCAGCCAATGCGCCCGCGCAGGGTCACCCACACCGCCAGCGCCACCATCACCAAGGCGCAAAACAGGTAGCTCAGCGCCACGACCGGGTCCAGCAGCTGTGCAATCGGCGTGCTGGCGCCAAAACGGAACAACATGCACGGCAACGCAAAAAACAACACAAAGGTATTCATACCGGGAATCGCGGCAATCGGCAGCAAGCCCCGGCGCGCCGCCAGATAGCCGCACAAGACCAGTGCAAAAAACGGAAATGTGACCGTCAGAGTGGCAAACATGCGCCATTGTCCGGGCAAACGCGGCCACGCCTTGGAACAAGCGCGGCGGCTAAGATGCCCGGCTTATGTCTGAGAGCCCCCGCAACACCATGAACCTCGCCCAGCAGGAGGCGGTCAACTATCTGCACGGGCCCTGTCTGGTGCTGGCAGGCGCCGGGTCCGGCAAAACGCGGGTGATCACCCACAAAATCGGCCGCCTGATTCAAATGGGCATGGCGCCCCAGCGCATTGCCGCCATCACCTTTACCAACACGGCGGCGGCCGAAATGCGCGAACGCGCCAAGGGCCTGATCGGGAAGGTCGCCGCAGAGGTGCAGATTTGCACTTTCCACGCATTGGGTGTGCGCATGCTGCGCGCCAATGGCGCCATACTGGGCCTCAAACCTCAGTTCAGCATTCTGGACACCGACGATGTGACCAGCATCCTCAAAGACGCCGGTGGCAGCACCGACGCGGCCACCGCGCGCGGCTGGCAGTGGACCATCAGCGCCTGGAAAAGTGCCGGCCTGAACGCCGCCCAGGCGCAAGCGCTGGCCACGAATGACAGCGAACGGCACATCAGCGTGGTGATGGCGCGCTACGAAGAGCGATTAACCGCTTATCAAAGCGTGGACTTTGACGATCTGATCAGCCTGCCACTCAAACTGCTGCGTGAACATGCGGACGTTCGTGCCCAATGGCAGTCGCGCATGGGCCATGTGCTGGTGGATGAATACCAGGACACCAATGCCACCCAGTACGAGATGCTCAAGCTGCTGGTGGGTTGCGAGCCCGATGGCAGCCGTGCCACGCACTTGGAGGGCGACGCCCGCTTTACCGCTGTGGGCGACGACGACCAGTCGATCTACGGCTGGCGCGGCGCCACGCTGGACAACCTCAAAAAGCTGCCGGTGGACTTTC
>CAIWRE010000342.1 GCA_903914985.1 uncultured beta proteobacterium
AAAGAGCCCTCCTTGCAATTCACCACGCCCGATGAGCTAGGTGCATTGGCCGTGTTTTTGTGCTCTGCTGCCGCCAACAATGTGCGCGGCGTGGCCTGGAACATGGACGGCGGCTGGGCAGCACAGTAAACACCCCTTAAGCAGCACGCATGGCCTTGCAGGTTGAATGGGGCCGGCGCGCGGTGGCCATCGCACTGGCAGGGGCTGCAGCGACAGCGCTGGTCTGGAGTTTGGCAGCGGCCCTGTTTGCCGCACTCGATGCCCGCGCATGGGCCGACATGGCGGCGCAGCCTCAGCTGGTCGCCGCAATGCGAATCAGTGTTTTTACCGGCGTCTGCGCTTTTGCACTGGCGCTCGCAGGCATGTCGGTCGTCCTTGCAGCGACGTATGGCAACTCGCATTGGCCCCGCTTGCTGCGCAGCCTGCCCTTCCAGCTCGCCCTGCCCCACGCGGCCTTTGCTATCGGCTTGGTGTTGCTGGTGGCACCCTCCGGTTGGTTCGTGCGACTGGGTGCCGCGCTGCTGTCGCCGATCAACCATTGGCTTGGCTTGACTTTGGATACCCCACCGGCATGGCAAAGCTCCCAAGATCCCTGGGGGCTGGGCCTGATTGCCGTGCTGGCCTTCAAAGAAATGCCGTTCTTACTGTGGGCCGCAGCCGCCCAGTTGAGCCGCCCGGACCTGGACCGTAGGCTGCGGATGGAAATGCAAGTGGCGCAAAGCCTGGGCTACAGCCCGCGCACTGCGTGGTGGCGCGTGGTCTGGCCTCAACTCCTGCCGCGCTTGCAGGCGCCGCTGCTGGCCGTGCTGGTCTACAGCATGACCGTGGTGGACGTGGCGCTGGTCGCCGGGCCCACTGCACCTCCTTCCTTTGCGGTGCTAGTCTGGCAGTGGCTGCAAGACCCGGACCCGGCGCGCAATGCCATGGGCGCTGCGGGTGCCTGGCTGCTGACGGGACTTGTGGCGCTGGTGGCCTTGGCCTTCATGGCATTGCACGCGCTGAGGCGTCGCTGGGGGAGGGCCCGGTGGACACGTGGCATTGCGCGGATCGAGATGGTTGACCCGAAACGGGGCGACCGTAACGGCCCCGTCCTGCACTGGCTGCTCACGATGGCCTACACCACCGTGGCGGCGGCTTTGGCCTTTGGCAGCGCCATGGGCCCCTGGTTGTTTCCGGCCTTGTGGCCGCAGGGCTGGACGGGCCAGGCGTGGCAAGTCGTGCTGCAAAGCACAAGCGTGGTGTGGACCACCCTGGCCCTGGCGTCGGCCAGCAGCGCGGCGGCCTTGCTGTGGTGCGTGGCATGGCTGGAATGTGCGCCACTGGCCTGGCAGAAGCGCATGCAGGGCCTGTGGTACCTGCCCCTGTTGCTGCCCACCGTGCTGTGGACGCTGGGCTTGCACCAGCTGACGCTGGTCTGGGGACTGGATGGCTCCGCCACAGGCCTGTGGCTCGCGCACACCCTGTGTGTTTTGCCCTATGTGCTGCTGACCTTGCAAGGGCCGCATGGCGACTTTGATCCGCGACTGCAGGCGGTAGCCGCCACCTTGGGACGTTCACACAGTGCCTACCTCTGGCGTATCAAATGGCCGCTGCTGCGTGCGCCGCTGGCCACCTCCTTGGCAGTGGGGTTTGCGGTGAGTGTGGCGCAGTATTTACCCACTCTGTATGTGGGCGCGGGCCGCTTTGCAACCGTAAGCACCGAAGC
>CAIWRE010000343.1 GCA_903914985.1 uncultured beta proteobacterium
CAACGGTTTCAACAAGCTGGTCTGGTGGAATACGGACAGCGGAACTCTGCAGCTCATTACCCATGACAACACGGCGGGCTACACGACCAGTGTGCTCAACAGCTCGGCTTCGCTGACGGCCATTGCATCCACCGGCTCGGGGGCGCTTTTCCAGGATGCGAACATCTCGTATTTCGGTAACACTGCGACCGGCAATTTCACAGACGCGGGTGCAGCTTTCAACGATTTGGTTTGGTGGGACAAAGCCACCGGGACACTGAAACTTGTATCCCACGGAGGTGCCTCCAACAACGGCAGTCTTGCACAGGCGGGGGCAATTTACAAAGGCAACACTGCTGATGGCGCAGGCGTGGTTTTCCAGGGCGTGGATGCCACCAAGTACGGCAACAACGGGGTTGCTTTCAGCGACAGTCTGACAGGTGTTGCAGACCTTTTCTGGTGGGACAACGCGACCGGCGCGCAATACCTCATCAACCACAGCAGCGCGGCGGGAAATGCCAGCACCACCTCCGCGGTGGCCCCCACCCACCAAGCGATCATGCCCGACGCGTCGGGTGCCATTTTTTCTACTACGAACGTCAGCTTCCTGGGCAACAACGGCGTCGGATTCACCCAGGCCAACACGACGGCCACCAAGTTGGTGTACTGGGACAAGACGACGGGTACCCAGACCTTGATTAGCCATTCGAGCGTCGCCGGGAATGCGGAGGCAGCGGCCACGACCAACACGACATTGAACACGGTTGCGCCAGACAGTTCGGGCATGGTGTTCAGCAACACCAACGCCACCCAGTTTGGCAACAATGGCGTCGCTTTCACCGACGCGGGGACCGGCAACAACGACTTGTTCTGGTGGGACAAAGCAACCGGTTTCGAACAACTGATCACCCACAGCAGTGCGGCCGGCAACCTGGCCAGTACGGCGAATTTGTCAGTAGCGACCAATTACGCCGGAATTGCCGCCGATAGCTCTGGCGTGGTATTTGAAACCGATAACCTCTCTCATTATGGAAACAATGGGGTCGCATTTACCCACTTCGGGCCGATGTACAAAGACTTGATCTGGTGGAATAAGTCGGATGGCTCACACCAGTTGATTACACACAGCAAAGTAGCAAGCAAACTTAACAGTGCAAACACCGCAGCCTCGGTCTTTGATGCCATTGCTCCGGACGGTTCTGGTGTAATTTTCCACAACGTGAACGCAACCCAGTTTGGCAACGGCGGCACGGCCTTCACCGACGCAGGCACCGCTGCCAATGACCTTTTCTGGTGGGACAAAGCCACAGGCACCCAACAACTCATTACCCACGGCGCGGCTTCCAACACAGCAAGTGCGGCCACGACCAGTTCGACCTTTGTGGCTGCTTTGCCCGACCACAGCGTGATCTTCAGCAATACGAACGCCACCGCTTTCGGCGACAGCGCTGGCGCGTTTCTGGACAGCAATACGTCGGCGACCGACTATTTCTTATGGGATGCGGCAACCGGCAATGTGCGCTTGTTGACCGAAGGTGCACCCAACGCGTCGTCCGGCGCGACCTACAACTACAACGCAGTGAGCGCCGACGGAAATTGGCTTTACCTGACGACGCCCAATATCAGTGTGTTGCCGACCAGTTCCGGTGCGCCCATGACGGACGCCAGCGTTGCGTCCAACGATATCGTGGCCGTGCGCCTCAGCCTCCTGGACCTTGTAACTGCCAGCGACAACGGCGCGAACCCCTATGACAACATCACCGGTCTGCGCAACATAAGAATCAATGGTTTTGTCGATGCCAATGAGACTGTTCTATTGAAAGACAACGGTAGCCAAGTGGCAGTTGCGACAGCGGACGCCAATGGTGTGGCGGTCTTTGACTTGACAGCGGCTGTGGGCACCCATGTGTACACCCTCTACGACAGCACCACCGGTTATGAAATCACACTGGCAGCCGGTGACCTGCTGAGCCGGGCGGCCACTCTGACGGTGATCGGCGTTTGATTCAGGAAATTAGGCCGTATTACTCACTTTGATCCGAATCTGCGTCACGTTCCAGCCTTTGGTGCGCAGGTGGGCAGTCAAATCGGGGAGCAATTGGCGTAGTTTGGCTGCGACCGCGTTGTTGGCGACCAAAAGGCACCAAACGGTGTCTTCCACCGGGCCCGCCTTGACGCTGGCGCGCAGGGCAGGGGGCAAAAGCGGGCTGATGCACTGAAGTCGCGCACCGGAATCTGCGACAAGTTCGGACAGACGCGCTAAAGTCGGGGATTCACGGGAAGCTTGCAACACGGTCCACGACCTGGAGGGGCGGCCAGAGTAATTCATAAAGAGACTGCGCGCATGCAACTGATTATCACGGATCCCCGCCTTTCCAGGAGCTATGTCCTTCAAATCAAAGGCCCCGCTTTGGCGGCTGCACTGGCAGCCCTATTTTTGGCCGTTACGCTGGTCTCTGCCGGGATTTACCACTGGATTTTGCTCAAGGGCGCGCGCGACGGATGGCCGGTGATCAGTTCGGTGATGCGGCTGGTGGTCAAAGACGAGTTTGACCAGCGCGACCGCTTCATGCGCGAGAACATTGAGCTCATGGCCAAGCGCATGGGGGAAATGCAGGCCAAATTGTTGCAAATGGAGTCCTTGGCCGAGCGGGTATCCGGCCTGGCCGGTTTGGATCCCGCGGCCCTCAAAGTGACGCCCGGGCGGGGTGGCGCCTTAGTCTCCGGGCGTGATATGACCCTGCAGGAGCTGCAGGCCACTCTGCAGTCCATTGAGCAAAACACAGAGCAACGCAGTGACTTGATGACTGCGATTGAATCCCGTCTGGTGGAGCAAAAGATAAAAAAAATGATGATTCCAACGCGATCCCCCATTCCTGACGTGAGTTCCGGATCGGGTTTTGGCTGGCGTATCGATCCTTTTACGGGTATGAACGCGCTGCACCAGGGCTTGGATTTCCCCGCCAATGTGGGAACGGCCATCTTTTCGGCGGCGGGCGGCGTCGTGGTATCGCAGGAGTTGCATCCCCAATTCGGCAATTTGATCGAAATTGACCATGGCAATGACCTGTTGACCCGGTACGCCCACGTCTCCCGCAGTTTGGTCAAAAAAGGCGATCTGATCAAGCGTGGGCAGAAAATCGCCGAAGTGGGCAACACCGGGCGCTCCACCGGTCCACACCTGCATTTCGAGGTCCTGGTCAGCGGCGTCGCACAAGATCCTCAAAAATTCTTGCGCCTGGGCGCCAGCACGGCCGTTCAAACGGCGAAACGCTAAAATCCCTGTCTTGTTGGTAGCGGTGTTTGACTGGGCTCGTGGGCTCGTCGCACGCCGCGTTGCCATGACTTTGAACTCCGACCACCAAAAGGACTGCGCTGTTCTGTAACCCTGGAGGGTTGCAGGCCGGTCTCGTACCCATGCCACTTACATTCCTGACCAAGCTCTTTGGGAGCCGTAACGACCGCTTGCTCAAGCAGTACCGGACGACTGTTTCCCGCATTAACGCGTTGGAGCCGGCCTATGAAGCACTCACAGACGCTGAGCTCCAGGCCAAGACGGAAGAGTTCAAGGCACGCGTCGCTGGAGGCGAAAGCTTGGACGCCATCCTGCCTGAAGCGTTTGCCGTCGTTCGCGAAGGCTCCAAGCGCGTCATGAAAATGCGCCACTTTGATGTGCAGATGCTGGGCGGCATGTCCTTGCACTACGGAAAAATCTCAGAAATGGGTACGGGCGAGGGCAAAACCCTGACCGCAACGCTACCGGTGTACCTCAATGCCCTGACCGGCAAAGGCGTGCATGTGGTCACGGTGAACGATTACCTGGCCAGCCGCGACGCGCGCTGGATGGGGCAGTTGTACGAATTCTTAGGGTTGACAGTGGGTATCAACACGCCCAACGCGCCCCGTGAGGAAAAGCAAGCCGCCTATGGCGCCGACATCACCTACGGCACCAACAACGAGTATGGCTTTGACTACCTGCGCGACAACATGGTGTACGAGGCCAAAGACCGCGTACAGCGTGGCCTGAACTTTGCCATCGTCGACGAGGTGGACTCGATCTTGATCGACGAGGCGCGCACGCCCCTCATCATCAGCGGCCAGGCCGAAGACCACACGGCGCTGTACATCGCGATCAACACCGTAGTGCCTTCGCTGACCCGTCAGGAAGGTGAGCTGGATTTGCGCACCGGTGAGGGCGTCATCACCCCCGGCGACTTCACGGTAGACGAAAAAGCGGGGCAAATTGTGCTCACGGAAGAAGGCCACGAGCGGGCTGAGCAACTCCTGGCAGACCTGCAGCTCATTCCCGCAGGTTCTTCCTTGTATGACCCCGCCAACATTACGCTGGTGCACCACCTCTATGCCGCGCTGCGTGCCAATCACCTGTTTCACCGCGACCAACACTATGTGGTGCAAGAGGGCGAGATTGTCATCGTCGACGAGTTCACCGGCCGCCTGATGACCGGCCGCCGCTGGAGCGATGGCTTGCATCAAGCGGTAGAAGCCAAAGAGGGAGTGATGATCCAGGCCGAGAACCAGACGCTGGCGTCCATTACTTTCCAAAATTACTTCCGTCTGTACAACAAACTCTCCGGCATGACCGGCACGGCCGACACCGAGGCCTATGAGTTCCAGGAAATTTACGGCCTGGAGACGGTGGTGATTCCGCCCAATCGCCAAAGCCGCCGTGAAGACCAGCAAGACCGGGTCTACAAAACCACGCAAGAAAAGTACGTGGCGGCCATCCAGGACATTCGTGAGTGCTACGAGCGCGGCCAACCCGTGCTGGTGGGCACGACCTCGATCGAAAACTCTGAACTGATTGCTGGCATGTTGGAGAAGGCTAAATTGCCTCACCAAGTGCTCAATGCCAAACAGCACGCACGTGAGGCTGACATCGTGGCGCAAGCTGGGCGAGCCAGAATGATCACTATTGCCACCAACATGGCCGG
>CAIWRE010000344.1 GCA_903914985.1 uncultured beta proteobacterium
GTGCCGCGATTTGCGATGTGCTGCATGGGCGGGACGACCGCTTGATTGTGGTGGTGGGCCCGTGTTCCATCCACGACCATGACCAGGCCATGGAATATGCGCATTGGCTCAAGGGCCAGGCGGATGCACTGGCGGGTGAACTGGTGGTGGTCATGCGCACCTATTTTGAAAAACCGCGCACCACCGTGGGCTGGAAGGGCTATATCAACGACCCCCACTTGGACGGCAGCTTCTCGATCAACGAAGGGCTGGCGCTGGCGCGCAAGCTGCTTCTCGAAATTGTCGACATGGGCCTTGCGGTCGGCACCGAGTTCTTAGACCTGCTCAGCCCGCAATTCATCAGCGACCTGGTGAGCTGGGGGGCCATAGGCGCCCGCACCACCGAGAGCCAAAGCCACCGCCAACTGGCCAGCGGGCTGAGCTGCCCGGTGGGCTTCAAAAACGGAACCGATGGCGGCGTGAAAGTGGCCAGCGACGCGATTCTGGCGGCCCAGGCAAGCCACGCATTCATGGGCATGACCAAGTGGGGCCAGGCCGCCATTTTTGAGACGGCGGGCAACGACAACTGCCACGTCATCTTGCGTGGCGGGAAACAACCCAATTACGCAGCAACCGATGTGGCGGCGGCCTGCGCCTTGTTAAAAGCGGCGGGTTTGCGGGAACAGGTCATGGTGGACGTGTCGCATGCCAACAGCAGCAAACAGCATGTGCGGCAAATCGACGTGGCGCAGAATGTGGCTGGGCAAATTGCAGGCGGAGATGCGCGCATTGTCGGCCTGATGATCGAGAGCCATTTAGAAGAGGGGCGCCAGGACATCGTCCCGGGTCAGGCGCTGCAGCGGGGGGTGTCGGTGACCGATGCCTGCATCAGCATCGCGCAAACCGGGCCCGTGCTACAGGCCTTGGCACAGTCGGTACGGGCGCGGCGCTTGTGCTGAAACCAAATACCGCTGCTTAGGGGCTGCGGCGGGGCACCATGGGGCCGCGGCCTTCGATGTGACGGAAGTTGATGCGGCCCTTGCTCAGGTCGTAGGGCGAGAGCTCGAGCGAGACGCGGTCACCCGCCAGGATGCGAATGTGGTTTTTGCGCATTTTTCCGGCGGAATAGGCAATCAGCTGGTGGCCGTTGTCCAAGGTGACGCGAAAACGGGTGTCTGGCAAGACCTCGTTCACAACGCCCATCATTTCAATCAGTTCTTCTTTAGCCATGGTGTGTCCTTTGGACGCAATTATCGTCGCAGTTGAAAGAGTTAGTGGGTACGCGTGGTGTCACGCACCCAATTGATGCCTTGCGACAACGCGTAGTTCGCTGCATCGTCGTGGGTCAAAAAGTCATCGCAAAAGCGCATGACACGGTCGGTGCTGGCGCTTCCGCGGCCGCTGGCAATGGAAACCTGGGCTTCAAAGCGGCCACTGCCCAAAGGGCGGGGGCAGGCGGCAATACGGTATTTGCCAATGGTCACGGGGGACAGGGGAGAAATTGTTGTGTTCTGAATCATTCAAAGTCATGCGCATGCGCCGCTGGCAGGGGCACTATGCAAAAAGGAAAAAAATACCACCGAGCCGTGAGAAGCTGGCGTAGCGCCTGACAAATGCTGAACTGACGACCCCTCTGCCCGAGGACTGTGCCGGTCTGCGCAAGGGCAACCGCACGGTCAATTCGCTTGTGGCGATGTGTCTAATGTACCACGGCCACACTTTTTTAGATTCTTTATGCCAAAACGACGAAAATACACAGCATGAAAGTTTGCATTCTTGAAAACGACGACCTGGATCCTTCCATTGTTTCCACCTACCAAGGCTATGGCGCCATGTTTGTGCGTCTGTTTCACGAGGCAGGTGCCGATTGGGAGTTTGATATTTTTCACACCCCTTCGGGTGAGTACCCGGAGTCGTTTGACGCCTACGGTGCGGTAGTGCTCACGGGAAGCAAGGCCGACTCGTTCTCCGATGAACCCTGGGTGCTGGAACTGCGCAGTCGTGTTTCCTTGCTGTTGGAGCAGAACAAAAAGTTACTCGGCATTTGCTTTGGCCACCAGTTGATTGCGCTGTGCTTGGGGAGCAAGGTGGGGCGGGCACCTCAGGGCTGGGGCGTGGGACGCATGTCCTACAACTGGCATGCCGCAGACTTGCCTTTGGCGCCCGAGGATGGGCGCCTGTCCCTGCTCGTCAGCCACCAGGACCAAGTGTTGGAATTGCCCGAGAACGCCGTTTTATTGGCCAGCAACGCCCATTGCCCGATTGCGGGCTACGCCATTGGCGAAGAGGTGTTTTGCGTGCAAGGGCACCCTGAGTTTGTTGAAGACTACAGTGCGTTTTTACTCAACCGCCGCCGCGAACGCTTGGGAGAAGACCTCTACAGCACCGGTTTTTCGAGCCTGCAGCATGGCCATGACGGCCTGCATGTGGCACGCATGATGGTGGCGTTTGTTGAGGGCAAAGCGGCCAATTGACTTAGCTCAGTCGCACCAAACAGGCAGCCCCCGCGCAGGTAATTGCGTCGGGGGCTGTTTTGTATGCGGGCACCTGGGTACGGTGCTGTAGTGCAACGCAGGCTTGTGGCCCTGGTCGACGGTTGTTTCTGGTTCGAATCAACGATGGACAAAGTGTAAAACTACGCCCGCGACAGCGGATTGCGTTCTTGTCCTCTTATTTCAAATTTTTGGCATACTCTGCCAATATTCAAATTATCTTGGACATAAATATGAAACTAGACCGTTTTGACCGCCAGATATTGGAAGTCTTGCAAGTTGATGGCCGCATCAATAACCAGGACTTGGCTGATCGCATTGGTCTTTCGGCATCACCGTGCTTGCGCCGGGTACGGGCGCTGGAAGAGGCGGGCTTGATCGTTGCCTACCGGGCCTTGCTCGATGCGCGAAAACTGGGTCTCACGCTGATGGCGCTGATTCACATATCCATGGACAAACACACGCCGGAACGTTTTGCCAATTTTGAGGCGGCAATTGCAGTGCTGCCGGAGGTATTGGAGTGCTTGCTCATCACCGGACAAGACGCCGACTACCAGCTCAAAGTGGCAGTGCGCGATATGGACCATTACCAATCGCTCTTGCTCAACCAGGTCACACGCATTGAAGGTGTGACTGGTGTGCACTCAAGCTTTGTGCTGCGCCGGGTAGTCGATAAAACCGCGCTGCTAGTGAGCGCGGCCGGTCTTGAGGAGTAGTGCTACCGGCCCGTTAACGGGCGTCGGGTAACTCGATTTTGACTTCGAGCACGTCCAGGTTGTCCTGGCGTTCCATATTGACTTTGATGTCGTTGGGGTTGATCTTGATGTACTTGCTGATGACGGCGATCAGATCACGCTGCAGATCTTGCAAATAATCGGGCTCGGAGGCGTTGCGGCCACTGCGCTCGTGCGCCAGGATGATTTGCAGGCGTTCCTTGGCAACACTGGCCGATTTTTTCTTCTCACCCAACAAAAACGAGAGGAAGGACATGCTCTTATTTCCCACCAAAAATACGCTTGAAAAAACCTTGCTTAGGAGCTTCGATAAAGCGCATGGGCTTGTCGATGCCTAAGAAGCGGTCGATCACGTCTTTATAGGCTTCAGCTACATCGCTGCCTTCCATGTGCACCGCGGGCACGCCTTGGTTGGAGGCTTGCAACACGGATTCACTTTCGGGAATCACACCAATGAGCTTGATGCGCAAGATGTCTTGAATGTCTTCCAGTGACAGCATCTGGCCCTGGTCCACACGCGCCGGGTTGTAACGGGTAATGAGCAAATGTTCTTTGATGGGGTCCAGGCCCTCAATCGCTCGCTTGGTCTTGCTTGCGAGCATCCCCAAAATACGATCCGAGTCGCGCACAGAGGACACTTCCGGGTTGGTCACCACCAGCGCTTCGTCGGCGAAATGCATGGCCATGAGCGCACCGGTTTCAATACCTGCGGGTGAGTCGCAGACGATATATTCAAAGTCCATCGCAGCCAGGTCGTTGAGCACTTTTTCAACGCCTTCCATGGTCAAAGCATCTTTGTCGCGTGTTTGGGAGGCCGCCAACACGTACAGGTTTTCGCACTGCTTGTCTTTGATCAATGCCTGGTGCAAATTGGCTTCCCGTTGAATGACGTTGATCAGGTCGTACACCACACGGCGCTCGCAACCCATGATCAAGTCCAGATTGCGCAAGCCCACGTCAAAGTCAATCACGGCGGTCTTGTGACCGCGCAAGGCCAAACCGGATGCAAAGCTAGCGCTGGTCGTCGTCTTACCAACGCCGCCTTTACCTGAGGTGACCACAATAATTTTTGCCATGGATGAAGTGTCTTTCCGTATTTTGGGTCGTGATAGTCGATTTTACGATTTCAAGGCTTCGATGATCAGTTTCTCTTTTCCATCGTCGCTTAAGCGAATTTGTGCTGGTTTTCCAAGCACATCGCTTTCCAGTTCTCTTTCTGTGGTGCGGTAAATGCCTGCAATCGAAACCAATTCCGGCTCCATACACAAAGCAAATATGCGTGCACCTCTGTTGCCCCGCGCACCAGCCATGGCCTTGCCACGCAAAGGCGCGTAGACATGGATATTGCCGTCAGCTATCACCTCTGCACCCCGGTTCACCATGGCCAGAACCACCAAATCGCCGCCCCGTGCATAGACTTTTTGACCTGAACGCAATGGCTTGGTCACCACCATGGTCGGCACCGGCACAGCTTCGCGGGCGGAGGGGGATGTTGGTGCTGTTGGTTTAGCGACTACTTCGACAGCTGGTACGCTGGCCACTGGCGATGTTTTCTGATTGGGAGGCGCGGTCACGCGACGAGGCTCCGGCGGCGCTTCGGTTAAACCCAAGCGCTGTGCCACAGCCAAACTTTCGGGATCCAGACCCCGTACGGCCATGGGAACGAGCTTGCAAGCGCTCAACGCCTTGCTGAAGAGTTCCCACTGGGTGTGCGGCAAGCGGATGCCGGTGTGGGTGAAATCAATGACAACACCATCTGTGTCAAAAAAATCAGGACTCTCACCTTTAGGGCCAAAGCTTTTATTGAGTTCAGCGGCGGCGATCGCCAGATCGTCGGTTTTTAATACCAGGGCGATCAAGGTAAGTTGGGCGCTTTTAAGCTCAAATGCCGCAGGCACGGCACCCGAGGAAGCGGCAGCAAAGAGGTCCTTCACGGGGTTTGAGGTGAATTTGTCACCGCGCAATTTTACCGCACGCAAGGACTCTGGATAGGCCGGGTTTGGCACAGCAATTTCGCTTGGACGGACTTTTTTCTTGTTGGCTCTTATTGTCTTAAGTCTTTATTTAAAGACTAGTAGTAATAGATAAGGATCGTTCATTTCTGTGGATAAGTTACATTTTTCTCTCTATTTCAAGACCTTACGCCTTCATAAAGCCTGTGCGAACTGCTGCATTTTGCTGTCATGCAAACGGGGACAACTTTCTGATTGATGGCGGCACTGTGAATAAGTGGATGTTTGTTCGACTTTTATCCACAGGCTTGTCATCTCTTTGGACGACGCCTTGTGGTACTGTCAATCGTGCGCTACGCATCAAAAAATGAAAGAAGTGAGCCATGCTGCTGCTGATTCTGGGACTGCTGGTATTTTTGGGGACCCATTCCCTGCGTTTTGGAAGCGATGTCCGGCGTGATGCCTTGATCGCGCGTTTAGGTGCGGGTCGTTTCAAGGGCCTGTATTCGGTAGTGTCTGCAACCGGTTTGGTATTGGTCGTGCTGGGTTTCGGCATGGCCCGGGAGACCCCTGTTGTGCTGTGGATGCCTCCTGCAGGTATGCGGCACCTGACCTTTTTGTTGATGCTGGTCTCTATGGTGTTGTTGGCTGCCGCCTATGTGCCGCGCAATGCCATACGTGCCCGCGTTCACCATCCCATGGTGCTGTCCGTCAAAGTGTGGGCCTTGGCTCACCTGATTTGCAATGGGACGCTGGCGCATGTGGTCATGTTTGGTGCATTTTTGCTTTGGAGCGTGGTGTTGTTCAGAGCCTCCCGGCGCCGCGATGCCTTATTGGATGTGCAATACGTGGGCGGCGAAACCGTGCCCACACTCATTACTGTTGGTGTTGGTGTGTTTGCCTGGTTGGTGTTGTTAGGCTGGTTGCACGGAATCTTGATTGGCGTTCGTCTGATGGGCTGAGGTGTTTGATTACAGGTGCAGGAAAAATTGAATCGCCATCTTGGCGACAAACCCGACCATACCGAAAGACAGGCCTAAAAACAGGACAAAGGTTCCGAATTTGCCTGCTTTGGACTCCCATGCCAGTTGTCCAATGATGAACAGCATGTACAGCATGAACGCACCCACCCCAAAGGTGAGGCCAAAACTGGCAATCTGGTCTTCGCTGTAACCCCACATCAGAGAAGCGCCGATAGAGAAGTGGCTGCGGTATCTTCATGGCGGCTTGGGAGATCGCTGGCGTCCACCAAATCCCGATAGGCATGCCAGCTGGCATGGCCCAGGAGTGGCACGACAGCGACCATGCCTAAGAGCAGCGAACACAAACCCAGCAAGCTCATGACCAACAAAATGGCAGCCCACACTGCCATAGGAAACGGGTTCTTGAGGACCACACTCCAACTGATCAGAACAGCTTGCAAAAGCGAAATGCGTCGGTCCAGCAGCAGGGGCATGGTCACCACACTGGACGCAAAGATGGGCGCAGCCATGAAGCCACCCAAAGCCAGCCAGATTTCAAACAAATAGCCTTCTTTGGCGCCCACGACATAGCGCAAAAAATCAAGGGGGCTGTGGATCGCGATGGGGGACAGCAGCGTGATGAGTGCCGCTGATGTGAGAACCCAGCCAGTAGCAGCTATTGCCAACAGCAAA
>CAIWRE010000345.1 GCA_903914985.1 uncultured beta proteobacterium
CCCCACATCGGCAACTACGGAACCAATCCGGAAGATGTCGAATCCGGCGCTGTCCATGCAGCCGGCCTGGTCATCAAAGACCTGCCACTGGTGGCGTCCAACTTCCGCAGCACGCAAACGCTCAGCGCGTATCTGCAATCTGCGGGCACGGTGGCCATTGCCAATATTGACACCCGGCAGCTAACGCGCCAGCTGCGTGAGCACGGCGCCCAAAACGGCTGCATCTGGGCCTTGGCGCCTGGTGAAGCGGTGACGCAGGACCTGATTGCCAAAGCGGTGGCCGCAGCCAAAGCTGCACCCTCTATGGCTGGCCTGGATTTGGCCAAGGTGGTCACCTCTCCCAGCAGTTACTCGTGGACAGAGACCGAATGGGTGCTGGGTGCCGGTTACGGCCAGCAGACCGCCCCGCGTTTCCACGTGGTGGCCTATGACTTTGGCGTCAAAAAGAACATCCTGCGCATGCTCAGCGAACGGGGCTGCAAAGTCACGGTCGTGCCAGCCCAAACGTCGGCTGCCGAGGTGCAACAACTCCAGCCCAACGGCATTTTCTTGAGCAATGGTCCCGGCGATCCGGAGCCTTGCGACTACGCCATTGCAGCGGCCGCAATCTTGATCGAATCCGGCGTGCCGGTATTTGGCATTTGCCTGGGTCACCAAATCATGGCACTGGCCTCAGGCGCCAAGACTTTCAAGATGAAGTTCGGTCACCACGGGGCCAACCATCCGGTCAAAGATTTGGACAGCGGTCGCGTCAGCATTACCAGCCAAAACCACGGTTTTGCGGTGGACGAAAAAACCTTGCCCGCCAAGCTGCGTGCCACGCATGTGAGCCTGTTTGACGGAACGCTGCAAGGTCTGGAGCGCACCGACAAACCGGCGTTTTGCTTCCAGGGCCACCCGGAAGCCTCGCCCGGTCCGCACGACATCGGCTATCTGTTTGACCGTTTTATCCGGGAGATGGAGTCGCGCGCATGAGCTTTTATGGCGTGACCGATGTGTGGACCTACGTGATCGGTGCTATCGGCATTATTTTGCTGCCAGGCCCTAACTCCTTGTTCATTTTGTCGGTCGCGACCGCGCGCGGTGTGAAAGCCGGTTTTCAGGGAGCGCTGGGCGTTTTTCTGGGCGATACCCTGCTGCTGGCTCTGGTGGGGCTGGGCGCCGCGGGATTGCTGCGCAGTACACCGGCCTTGTTCATGGTGGTGAAGTACGCGGGCGCGGCGTATTTGAGCTGGGTGGGGCTGCAATTGGTTCGCGCCGCAGTCCAGAAGTGGAAGTCGCGCGAGGTTCGGGCTGATGCAGTCGTCGAGTTGCCCGCGCATCTGGCGCAGCCCTTTCGACGCGCCTTGCTGGTGAGCTTGCTGAATCCGAAAGCCATTTTGTTTTTGCTTTCGTTTTTTGTGCAGTTCATTGACCCTGCCTACGCCACACCTGTCGTGCCATTTTTGATTTTGAGCGCCATCGTCATGGGGTTCAGCGCCCTGTATTTGTCGGTGCTGATATTTGCCGGCGCGCGTTTGGCGCAAACCTTCAGCGCGCGTCGCAAGGTGTCTGCTGCCTTGACCAGCGCGGTGGGTGGAGTATTTGTGTGGTTTGGGCTGAAGTTGGCCAACGCCAGTTTGGCGTGAGGCAACGGGCTCAAGCCGATGGATTTGAAGTAGTAACAGTGGCTGCGCCTGGTGCGCGGCCTTCAAAAAAGTAGAGAGCAGTCAACAACATGCCAAAACGCAGCGACATTCACAGTATTTTGATCATCGGCGCCGGCCCCATCATCATCGGCCAGGCCTGCGAGTTTGACTATTCGGGTGTGCAGGCCTGCAAAGCCTTGCGGGAAGAGGGCTACAAAGTCATTCTGATCAACAGCAAC
>CAIWRE010000346.1 GCA_903914985.1 uncultured beta proteobacterium
AAACACCCGAGTTGCTGCTCAACGGCAAGAGCGAGCGCCTCTCACCCGGAGCGCGCATTCACGGCAGGGACAATTTGCTTGTCATGTCGGGCACGCTCACCGGCCAGAAAGTGCTGGTCAATTACGTGCGCGAGTCCAGCGGTCAGGTGTACGAAGTCTGGATCCTCACCGACGCAGAAGCCGCGCAAGCCTTGCCCGTCGGTCCCTGAGTCCGGACATGTTGGGGCACTGCGCCCCGCCTCCTGGCGCGCTGCGCCATCCTCTTATTGAAATCGCATTCCATGTCTAAAAAAGTCTTTATCAAAACCTTTGGCTGCCAGATGAACGAGTACGACTCGGACAAGATGGTCGATGTGCTGCACGCTGCGCAGGGCTATGAAAAAACCGAGGTGGTCGAAGAGGCGGACTTGATATTGTTTAACACCTGTTCAGTGCGCGAAAAGGCGCAAGAGAAGGTGTTCTCTGACCTGGGCCGCGTCAAGCACCTGGCCAAGCGGGGCGTGCAGATTGGCGTGGGCGGTTGCGTGGCCAGCCAGGAGGGCTCTGCCATCATTGCCCGCGCACCTTATGTGGATGTGGTGTTCGGCCCCCAAACCCTGCACCGCCTGCCCGAGATGCTGAACCAGCGCCGCCTGCAGGGCCAGGCGCAGGTGGACATCAGCTTCCCCGAAATTGAGAAATTCGACCATTTGCCACCTGCCAAGGTGGAAGGCGCTTCGGCGTTTGTGAGCATCATGGAAGGCTGCTCTAAATACTGCAGCTACTGCGTGGTGCCGTACACCCGGGGCGAAGAGGTGAGCCGCCCGTTTGAGGACGTTTTGGTAGAGGTCGCGGGCCTGGCCGACCAGGGCGTGAAAGAAATTACGCTGCTGGGCCAGAACGTAAACGCCTACCGCGCACCCATGGTGGGCGCGGGTGCGGGTGGCGAGGTGGCGGACTTTGCCACGCTACTGGAGTATGTGGCCGACATTCCGGGCATTGAGCGCCTGCGCTACACCACCAGCCATCCCAATGAATTCACCCCCAGCTTGATTGCTGCCTACGAGAAATTACCCAAACTGGTGAGCCATTTGCATTTGCCGGTGCAGCATGGATCGGACCGCATTTTGATGGCCATGAAGCGCGGCTACACCGCCATGGAATACAAGAGCACCGTGCGCAAGCTGCGCGCTATTCGCCCTGACATGGCCATGAGCAGCGATTTCATTGTGGGATTTCCGGGCGAGACCGAAGAAGACTTTGGCAAGATGATGAAGCTGATCGAAGACATTGGCTTTGACAACTCCTTCAGCTTTATCTTCAGCCCGCGCCCCGGCACGCCGGCCGCCAATCTGCATGACGATACGCCGCACGAGGTCAAACTGCGCCGCCTGCAGACGCTGCAAGCGGCCATCAATGCCAACATCAGCCGCATCAGCGAAAGCCGCCTGGGCACGGTACAGCGGATCTTGGTGGAAGGCGCCTCCAAGCGCGACGCCAATGAATTGATGGGGCGCACCGAGTGCAACCGCGTCGTCAACTTTGCCGGTAACCCCCGCCTGGTGGGCCAACTGGTGGACGTCAACATCACCGAGACGCGTACCTATTCGCTTCGCGGTGAAGTGGTGACCGCCGAATAAGGCGTGCTGTGACTTGGGTCACAATTCAGCCCTCTGTTCAACCACCGTTTATTCCATGACCGACGCCAGCACAGCGCCCGCGCTGCCCGACCACTTGTCCATCGACCCTCGCAGCCCACACCATGTGGCTGCTGTTTTTGAGCACGACATCGGCATTCGATTCAACGACAAAGAGCGCTTTGACGTGGAGGAATACTGCGTCAGCGAAGGCTGGGTGAAAGTTCCCGCTGGCAAGGCCAAAGACCGGCACGGCCGGCCGCTATTGATCAAGC
>CAIWRE010000347.1 GCA_903914985.1 uncultured beta proteobacterium
ACCACCGCATTGGCGCGCAGGATGCCAAAGTGCGCAATCACCAGTTGGGGGCAGTTTTGCATGCACAGCACTACCCGCTCCCCTTTTTGCACACCCAATGCACCCAAATAGGCCGCAAACTTTTCGGACTGCGCTTTCAGCTGCGCATAACTGAGCTTGCGTCCGAAAAAAATCAGCGCCGTTTTGTCCGGAAAGCGCCGCGCATTGATGTCCAGGTTGTCCCACAGGGAAGTGGCTGGTACGGTGATCTGGCGGGGCACGCGTTTGGGCCAAAACCGGAAATGGGGAGCATCTTCGCGAGCAGCGTTGGTCAAGGTGGTCATCCTTCAAGTGTTGTTCTATCGATATGAGATGTCATTCCATAGCGAATTGAACAATAGGGCTTGCTAGCGATACTATCTTCGATCTCTGTCTCACGGGAGACGTAGCCAGCCCAAAAAAGTGGCCCGAGTCGTGCTTGGGTGCAAGCTAAAGCACAGAGTAAACCCGAGCCTCGGGAGCGCCAACTCGCGTTACAGTCCGTGCCGTTGAATTCATTTTCTTTCTCACCACAATCGGAGTCCATCCATGAACCTGAAAAAACTTCCAACTTTGCTTGCAGCGGTCGTTGCCCTCGGCGCCATTGCACTGCCAGCCCATGCCGGCAAAACCGTCGATGCCATTAAAGCGCGCGGCCAGGTGCTGTGCGGCGTCCACACCGGCCTGGCCGGCTTCAGCGCGGCGGACTCCAATGGCAAATGGACCGGTATTGACGTCGATATCTGCCGCGCCGTAGCTGCTGCCACGCTGGGCGATGGCGAAAAAGTCAAATACGTGCCATTGGTGGCGCAATCGCGCTTTGCCGCTTTGCAGTCCGGTGAGATCGACGTCCTGTCGCGCAACACCACGTTTACCTTGACACGTGACGCCTCCATGGGCCTGAGCCAAACCGCGGTGGTCTATTACGACGGCCAGGGCTTCATGGTCCCCGTCAAGAACAAGATCAAGAGCGCCAAACAGCTCAAAGGTCAAACCGTGTGCGTGCAATCCGGCACCACCACCGAAAAGAACCTGACCGACTTCTCCAAAGCCAATGGCTTGAACATCAAACCCGTGGTGTTTGAGAAGCTCGACGCCGTGGAGGGTGCGTATTTCTCGGGGCGCTGCGTGGCGTACACCACGGATGCATCGGGTCTGGCCTCTGTGCGCAACAAGTCGGCCAAGAATCCGGCAGACCACCTGATCCTGCCCGAACTGATCTCCAAAGAACCCCTGGGCCCCATGGTGCGCCGTGGTGACGACGAGTGGGCAGCCATCGTGAAATGGACGGTCTACGGCTTGCTGGAAGCGGAAGAGTACGGAATCACTGCGGCCAACGTGGACGATCTCAAAGCCAATAGCAAAGACCCCGTCGTGGGCCGCATCCTGGGTTCGACCGAGGACACCGGAAAACTGCTGGGCTTGGAGAAAGACTGGCTGGCTCGCGCCGTCAAGACCACTGGCAACTATGGCGAAATTTTCGAGCGCAATGTCGGCCCGAAATCCGCGCTGCAACTGCCCCGCGGCCTGAACAATTTGTGGAATAAGGGTGGTATCCAATACGCACCCCCCATCCGCTAAATCGCCTGCCAGGGCAGCAGTAAGTATCTTGCGCTGCCCTGCGCCTCATTTTGGCGCAACAATTCCCTTTTTTTCATAAGGTCCTATGTCCGAGCCACGCTCTGCACCACCCAAAAAGCACTGGTCCTGGCGCAGCCAGGCCTTTCGTGCGCTGGTTTACCAGGTGCTCGCCGTTGCGGTGATTGCGCTGACGGCCCTGTATCTGGCCCACAACACAGCCACGAACATGGCGGCACGTGGTATCCAGAGCGGTTGGGATTTTTTGGGTGGTTCGGCGGGCTTTGACATTGGCGAAAGCATCATTGCTTTCGATTCGAGCGAGCCCTACTGGCGCGCTTTTTTGGTGGGCATGAGCAACACGCTACGGGTCGCCGTGCTGGGCATTGTGCTGACCACGATTCTCGGTACCCTCATTGGTGTAGGTCGTTTCTCGCGCAACGCGCTGGTGCGCGGCTTGTGCGTCTGCTATGTGGAGTTTTTCCGCAATATGCCGGTACTGCTGCAACTGCTGATGTGGTACCTGCTGTTCACCGAAGTGCTGCCGGTGTCCACGGAGGCCTGGCAACTGGGCCCGTTTTTCTTAAGCAAAGGCGGCCTCAACTTTCCGATTCCCGTGTGGGCCACCGGCCAGGTGATGGCCGCTTGGGGGCTGGTTGTGGGCCTGGTACTGGCCTGGTTTTACCGCGGCCATGCACAGCGACGCTTTGAGGCAA
>CAIWRE010000348.1 GCA_903914985.1 uncultured beta proteobacterium
AAACACCAGGCGCACGGCGTTTTCTTTGCCAGATTCGTCGCGCACCACGTCCAGCACCGCCAGCATGCTGGCTTTGAGCTGGGTCTGGTCCAGCGACAAGGCTTTTTTGCCGGCCTTGACCTTGGGGTTGGTCAGCTCTTCGATTTCTTCCAGCACGCGCTGGCTGCTCACACCCGGCGGCAGCTCGGTGACCACCAGTTGCCACTGGCCGCGCGCCAGGTCTTCAATTTTCCAGCGCGCCCGCACTTTGAGCGAGCCACGTCCCGTGCGGTAGGCCTCGGCAATGTCCGCCGCCGGGCTGATGACTTGTGCGCCACCGGGGTAGTCCGGCCCCGGCACCAAGGCATAAAGCTCGGCGTCCGACAGCTTGGGCGCCTTCACCAATGCCACACAGGCGTCGGCAATCTCGCGCAGGTTGTGACTGGGAATCTCGGTGGCCAAGCCCACTGCAATGCCGCTGGCGCCATTGAGCAGCGCAAACGGCAAACGCGCAGGCAACTGCTTGGGCTCTTCGGTGGAGCCGTCGTAATTGGGCTGAAAGTCCACCGTGCCCTGGTCAATTTCGTCGAGCAAGAGGCTGGTGATTTTGGCCAGCCGCGCCTCGGTGTAGCGCATGGCGGCAGCGCCGTCGCCGTCACGCGAACCAAAATTGCCCTGCCCGTCGATCAGCGGGTAGCGCTGCGAAAAATCCTGCGCCATGCGCACCAGCGCGTCATAGGCCGCCTGATCGCCATGGGGATGGAAGCGGCCCAGCACATCGCCCACCACGCGGGCGCTTTTGACGGGCTTGGCGCCGGTATTGCCATTGGCCCCGCCAAAGCCCAGGCCCATGCGCGACATGCTGTACAAAATCCGCCGCTGCACCGGCTTTTGGCCGTCGCACACATCGGGCAAAGCGCGGCCTTTGACCACGCTCAGGGCGTATTCCAAGTAAGCGCGCTGCGCATAGTTGGCAAGGTTGAGTTGGTCGTCGCCTTCGGATGCGGGGGCGAGATCGAGAATAGGTTGGTCAGTCATTCGATGGGGTTCTCAGGGGAACGAAACAAATTTGGAGAGCGCAAGCCTCAGGCCTGGGCCGCTGCCCAGTCTTCAACACGCAAGCCCTCAACACCGTCAAAGTGCCGGGTGTTGTGGGTGACCAGTACCAGGCCTTCGGCCAGGGCGTGGGCGGCGATCAGGGTGTCCATGGCGCCAATCGGGCGGCCCAATTGGCGCAGCTTGTGCGCCAGGGGGCCATAGGCATCGGCCACCGCGTCGGTCCAGGGCAAGGCGGGCACTTGCTGCAAGCACAGGTCGATCATGCGCCGGCGCTTGTCGGGTGCGTCCAGAGCGCTTTGCCCGAAGCGCAGCTCGGCCCGGCAAATGGCGGAGGTGACCACGGTCTGACGCGCCAACTCATCGGCCATTCGGGCCCGCAAGTCCGCATAGCCACCGCGAATGAAGTAGCTCAGGATGTTGCTGTCGGCAAGATAACGCGCGTTCATGATGGAGTGTTGGGCCTCAGGCCAGCGGGTTGCGCGGCAGCTCCGGCGCGCGTGGCGGCAGGAATTCGGTGCGGTCGGTGTTGCTGTCCACCAAGGCCAGCAGCTCACGCAACTGCGCCTGCCGTTCGGCGTCGCTGGGTTTGGGGCGAAGAATGAGGTCGCCGGTGCTTGCGTCGCGGCTGATCCATACCTCTGAGGCATCCAGGCGATACAGCCTGGGCAGGCGCACAGCCTGGCTGTTGCCATTGGTGAACACTTTGGCGGTGGTTTCCATCATGACGCTCCGTGGAATTCAATCACTTAAATGTACATCCGAAATGTGTGTACTTCAACGACATTCCAGGGTCACACGTCAATTTCCACTGAATCTCCGTGGATTTCCATGAGTTCACGGCGGGCGGCGGCTTCGCCTTTGCCCATGAGCTTGGTGATCAAGGCCTCGGTCTGACCGAAATCAATTGCGCCCAAGGCCACGGGCAGCAAGCGGCGCGTGTCGGGGTTGAGCGTGGTGTCCCAGAGCTGCTCGGCGTTCATCTCGCCCAGTCCCTTGAAGCGGCTGATTACGCACTTCTCGCGCGAGACGCCTTCCTTCACACATTTATCCAGTATGGCGTTGAGCTCGCCCTCATCCAGCGCGTAGGCCTTGGACGCGGGCTTCTTGCCGCGCGCCGGTGCGTCCACCCGAAACA
>CAIWRE010000349.1 GCA_903914985.1 uncultured beta proteobacterium
CCCAGTGCAGAGCTTCGTGCGAACCAGACCGATCAGGACAGCCTACCGCCCTATGAGGTGCTGGACGCCATCATTGAGCGATACATGGAAAACGACGCAAGCATCGAAGAGTTGGTGGCAGAGGGCTACCCGGTGGCGGACGTCGAAAAAGTGACGCGGCTGATTCAGATTAACGAGTACAAACGACGCCAGTCGCCCATCGGTATTCGGTTGAGCCACCGCAGCTTTGGCAAAGATTGGCGTTATCCTATTAGCAATCGCTTTCGCGCCTGATGCGCACCTTTCACACGGAACCTGCCATGAAACAAATTACCGCCATCATCAAACCCTTCAAACTGGAAGAAGTCCGCGAAGCCTTGGCCGAGTGTGGCGCCACCGGCCTGACCGTCACCGAGGTGAAAGGTTTTGGTCGCCAAAAAGGACATACGGAGCTCTACCGCGGTGCCGAGTACGTGGTGGACTTCCTACCCAAAGTTAAGGTGGAGGTGGTGGTCAAGACCGAAGACGTGGACCGCTGCGTGGACGCCATCATCAAGGCGGCACATACCGGCAAAATTGGCGATGGCAAGATTTTTGTGACCAGCGTGGAGCGCGTGGTGCGCATCCGCACCGGAGAGCAAGACGAAGCAGCCGTTTAATTTCTGGCTGCTAGCGGCTCAGAGGCTTGGAGTTCACCAGGCGTGTTCCTGACCAGACGTCGTGCCAAAACTGACCCTCACGCTGGAATCGGCTTGAGAGAGCCCAAATGGCCACCCAACCAAGAAAATAGACGCTAGTCTCTCCGCCGCCCAATCCCAGGGGCCAGATCACGGCCAAGGGCGGCAGAATCCAGACCCACGATAGAACATAGCGGACAAGCGCCCGCTGCTGCGTGAGGGCTTGTCCATGGACATCCACCACACGGATGTGCCAGGTTTTCATGGCCAGGGTTTGGCCCTTGGACCAAAACCAAACAAAGTAAATTCCGAAAATCAAAAACAAAAATGCCTGAAGGGCATGGCGGTTGTCCATGGCGTTGCGGGTTTGACTCAGCGTGCCGAACAGGTAGCCGGAAATAAAGACCACGCCAAACAGCAACATGCCTTCATAAAGCCAGCATGCCATACGCCGCTTCAGGGCGGGGGTGGTCATTTCAGAGGGGTTCATACGCAAGTGGATTCAATAAAAGACAAGCCACCAGGAGAGTCGGTGGCTCCACCGGAGTGGCAACCAGATGCGAAATGCATTGGTGTCGGCCCAATGTTACTTGGCGGGCAGACGGGGAGCCAAGACGCTGTTGTTGGTGGCGTTGCGCTGCGGTAGCAGCGTGTAGCGGTCAACCAAGATGACCGGTTGACCATCGGGACGCAAAGGGGCGGGCGTTTTGCGTGTGAAGGGGACTTCGGCCAGTTTGTTCGCTGCAACCGGCTTGACGGCGACCGCAACACCTACTGCTTTTTTGGGTGCGGCGTCCAACAGTTCCTGTTTCTTACTGTCCGGCAGCGCCTGATAGGCTTCCCAATGGGCAGCCCGCGCGTCGACTGAAAGCTTTTTGGTTTCAGCGAATTGCAAGCGCGCAAGCTCGCGGTCCTTGGGACTCAGTGCAGCCCAATCTGCCATGCGGCTTCGCAGGCGAGATTGGTCGGCCTCCGTGAGTTCGGGGTACTTCTGTACGAGTGCGATCCACTTTTTCTGATGCCCGGGGGTCAGCGTGGGCCAAGTACTTGCCAATGGCTCCAACGCCTCCCGTTGGCCGGAACTTAAGTCGGTCCAGAGAATGCCTGCCGCTGCGATCGGTGCTGAACTGGCGGGGGGAGGTGCAGCTGAAGTGGACTGAGCCGGAGCACTATCAGTCTGTGCAATCACACAGGCGCCCGCTCCCAGCGCTGCAACAGCAAGCGCCCAACGCATCAGCCGAGACCGTCTGCGAATCACCATCCTCTGATACTTTCCCAGAAAAAACCCATGGAAATCGTCAGTCTTTTCCCGCGCGTTTGAGGTACTGCGCAAATCCAGGGTCCGTGTAGGCCGCCGTTGGCAAATCTCCGGTCAGTAACTCAGCATCCACGTCGGCCACTTCATGGGCCCGCATTTGCTCTTGCAGCGTGCCGATACCCAGCAAACCGATAACCAATGCCACCAAGGGTAACCAACTTGCCGCGCTGCCCCAAAAGCCCAAACCCTGCCCCAATGCAGCCGAGCCGCCCTGCGCAAGCACAGCAGGTGCAACTACGACCTCAGCGACACTGCGGTGCGCCACCGCCTGAATACGCGCAGCACGCAAACGTTCGCCAATGTCGCGCGGAAATTGGCGCATACCATCGTCCAAATGGTGTGCAACACGCGCACCAAATTGATCCGCGCGGACTTTCAAAGCAAGCTGCCTGGATGTTGGAGTTGTCATAAAAATATTCCTCTGGCTCTCAATGCTTTCGACAATGCAGCGACGGCTCGGGAGCAATGGGTTTTAACACTTCCCTGTGAGCAGCCCATTGCACTGGCGGTTTCCGCAACGTCCATATCTTCCCAGTAACGCATGAGGAAGGCTTCCCGTTGACGCGCTGGCAAAACTTGGATTTCCTCTTCGATGCTACGCAATGTTTGCGCCCGCTCTGCTTGACCTTGAGGATTTTCAGCCTCCGCGGCCTCATCGTCTTGTAACAAAGTTTCAAGTAAATCGAAATCCCCGCCATCTTCACTGGATTCAAAGTCACCTAAATGGGTAAACAGCGCCTTTTGCGTTTTTTGGCGACGGAACCAGTCCAATGTGCAGTTGCTCAGAATCCGCTGAAACAACATCGGTAGCTCTTCCACCGGTTTGTGACCATAGTGCTGGGCCAACTTCATCATGCTGTCCTGCACGATATCGAGGGCTGACTCTTCATTGCGGACATGGTACATCGAGCGCTTGAATGCGCGCTTTTCGACCTCCCGCAAAAAGGTATCCAGCTCTTTTTCAGTGGCCAAGGGTGGTCACCCGGTAGCGTTGATGTGAAAAAATTGCCATGGAGCAGTCAGTTTATACGGCGTATGTACTTCGTTTCATTATTGCACTGGCGGTCGATGCGCCGGGGTCGGTACGTGGTAGTGCGATAATGCGCCTTGCAACTCAAACGCAAACGGGTCTCGGTTCGGCGCAGCATTCAATGCGCCCATGGCCTTGACCTTAAGTCCCGCGGCGATGCCACAAGTGTCTGCCAAGGGGCACCCAAGGTCTTTCGTTAGAGAAATTCACA
>CAIWRE010000350.1 GCA_903914985.1 uncultured beta proteobacterium
GCAAGCCTTGCGCAAAGTGCTGCGTGACAGCCAGTTGGGCAAAGCGGATATTCAAGGCGTGGTGATGGTGGGCGGCTCCACCCGCATGCCGCACATCCAAACCGCAGTCGGTGAGTTCTTCGGCCAGACGCCGCTAACCAATCTGAACCCGGACGAGGTGGTGGCGCTGGGCGCTGCCATCCAGGCCAACCAGCTGGCGGGCAATGCCTCGGCCAACGATTTGTTGCTGCTGGACGTGATTCCCTTGTCTTTGGGCATTGAGACCATGGGTGGGCTGGTAGAGCGCATCGTGCCGCGCAACCAAACCATTCCTACCGCCATGGCGCAAGACTTCACCACCTACCAGGACGGCCAAACCGCGCTGGCACTGCATGTGGTGCAGGGCGAGCGCGATCTGGTGGCTGACTGTCGCAGCCTGGCGCGCTTCGAGCTGCGCGGCATTCCGCCCATGGTTGCGGGCGCGGCGCGCATTCGGGTCACTTTCACAGTGGATGCGGATGGATTGCTCAGTGTTGCTGCGCGCGAGCAGGTCAGCGGTGTCGAAGCAAACATCGCAGTGAAGCCCTCCTATGGGTTGAGTGACGAACAAATTGCGCAGATGTTGCAAAGCAGCTTTTCTACCGCAGAGGCCGATATGCGTGCCCGCTCGGTGGTGGAAGCCCGGGTCGATGCCCAGCGCATGATCCTAGCGACCCAAAGTGCCTTGGACGCCGATGGTGATTTGCTGCAAAGCGCAGAGCGTCAGGAGATTGACGCCGCCATTGAAGGACTGCACGCTGCGGCGGCAAGCGATGACGCAGCTCTGATTGAAGCCCAAACCAAAGCCCTGGCCCAGGCCACCGAAGCCTTCGCCGCCCAGCGCATGAACCGGGGCATTGCCCAAGCGCTATCCGGCAAAAATATCGCCTCCATGTAAGCACGTTATGCCCATCATCAAAATACTTCCGCACGCTGAATACTGCCCGCAGGGCGCCGAGATTCGCGCCAGCGCCGGCACCTCGATTTGCGAGGCCTTGCTCGAAAACCACATTGCCATTGAGCACGCCTGCGACATGAGCTGTGCCTGCACTACCTGCCACGTCATCGTGCGCGCCGGTCTGGCGTCGTTGAACCCTGCCGAAGAGGAAGAAGAAGACTTGTTGGACCGCGCCTGGGGCCTAGAGCCCAATTCGCGCCTGAGTTGCCAGGCCATTCTTGCGCAGCAGGACGTGACGGTTGAGATACCCAAGTACTCGATCAACCACGCCAAAGAGAACCATTAAGCTCGCGGCACCATGCGGCAAATATTCCTAGACACCGAAACCACCGGTCTGTTCCCCGAGCAGGGCGACCGCGTGATTGAAATCGGCTGCGTCGAACTGGTCAACCGCAAGCTGACCGGCAACACGCTGCACCTCTACCTCAACCCCGACCGCGACAGCCACGAAGACGCGCTGCGCATCCACGGTATCACCACCGAGTTCTTGCAAGACAAGCCCCGCTTTGCCGAAGTGGCCGATGACTTTTTGCAGTTCGTGAGCGACGCCGAACTGATCATTCACAACGCGCCGTTTGATTTGGGCTTTCTGAACAAAGAACTGTCCTTGCTCGGCCGCCCCCCCTTGAAGGACCATGTCAGCGGCGTCATCGACACCCTGGTACTGGCCAAAGAAATGTTCCCTGGCAAGCGCAACAGCCTGGACGCGCTGTGCGCACGCCTCGAGGTGGACAACTCAGGACGCAGCCTGCATGGCGCGCTGCTCGACGCCGAGCTGCTGGCCGACGTCTACATCAACATGACCCGGGGTCAAGACGCGCTGCTGATGGACGCGTCCGACCCGCAAGAGGCGGGCGCCGTGGTGGAGCGGGTGGACCTGCATTCCCTGGTGCTGCAGGTGATTTCTGCCAACGATTCCGAGCTGTCGGCGCACGCCACAGTGCTGACTGAGCTTGATAAGGCCAGCGGCGGAAAAACGAAGTGGCGGGAGCCCGCCTGAAAGCGCTCAAAAAAACCGTATAATCTCAGGCTTTCCTGAACCCAATTCAGGGCGGTTAGCTCAGGGGTAGAGCACTGCATTCACACTGCAGGGGTCACAAGTTCGAAACTTGTACTGCCCACCATTTATTGGTTATAAATCAAGCACTTAGCGGCGACGCTAGGTGCTTTTTTTTCATCCGCGTTTGGCGAATGTCCTGGTTAGCCGGCATGTAC
>CAIWRE010000351.1 GCA_903914985.1 uncultured beta proteobacterium
GCCGCCATCAATGCGGCGCTGGACCGCGCCGAAAAAGAAGCCAAAGTCGTGGTGTTGCACGGTCGCGATGGCGTTTTTTCTGCGGGCTTTGACCTCAAGGTGTTTGCGCGGGGCGGCCCCGATGTCGCCACCATGCTGGACGCGGGCTTGCGGCTGTGCGCGCGCCTGGTGGGCTATCCACTGCCCGTGATGGCGGTCTGCACCGGTCATGCGCTGGCGCTGGGCGCGATATTGCTCAATTGCTGCGATGCGCGCATCGGCACCTTGGGCACCGCCCGCATCCAGGTCAACGAAGTGCGCATTGGCATGACGCTGCCGCTTTCGTCCCTGGAGGCATTGCGCCGCAAGCTGGCACCCGCCCACTTTCAGGCGGCCACCACCTTGGGTATTCCCTTCACACCCGAGTCCGCGCTGGTGGCCGGTTTCTTTGAAGAGGTCGTTGCCGCCGACGCTCTGGCCGCGACCGTGGCCCGATGGAGTGCCGACCTGGCCAGCTTAGACACCGCAACCTTTACGTCCAACAAGCGCCGCGTCAACGAAGCCACGCTTGCTGCTATGAACGCCGCACTGGAAGTGGACGTGGCGGGACTGGCGGCGACGGGCGCCAAGACCTAGAACCCTACTTCGGCAGCATCGCCCGGAGTTTGGATGTGTCCACCGGGCAGCCCAAGGCCTCAAAGCGGGCTTTGGTTTTGAGGTTGAGCACATAGGGCAGGTAGTCGCCCATCACCTCTTTTTCGGTGCCGGGCTTGGTCACAGAAAACCAGCTGTGTTTGAAGTTGTCATGCACCTGGGTGTGGCGGTTGATCACAGAGGCGTAGTTGGGCGATCCGCCGACCATGCCGTCGCCATTGCCCATGTCAATCCACGCCACGCCACACTGCGTGGTCGCATTGCTGGGGCGGTCTTGTTGGCTTGCGATCACGAGCGTGTAGCGACCATCCGCATCTGCGCTGGCTGCCAATTGCTCGTCGTAAATGCAGTCAGGTGTGGTCGCCGCGGTCAAAGAGCCCGCGGTGCAAACGGACGAATAGCGCATGTCGTAGTCCGCCATATTGTCTTTGTCGCCATGCCAGGTTTTCGGGCTCTTGGGTAGCTTGGCGGTGAGCACATAGACCTCGCCAAAGTTGCGGCTGAGCGTGACATAGCCGTAGCGCGTGACCTTGTTGCTCCACCAGCCGCCGACCATCTCCGGATCTTTGCTGGAGAGCATGGGGAAGAACATGTCAGCCACCACTTGCTTGCGGTTGAAAAAGGATTGTAGAGGGCGTACATCGACGTCCTTGGCGCCCACATTGGCGGTGTCAATCCAGGGCAAGTGGGTAAGTAGCACCCAGGCCCGCGAATCAACCGAACTGGGGAGCTGCTTGCCGCGCATGGGGGCCATGGTGGCCTCGCAAGCGGCGTCGCCTTCCACCGTGGTGCCCCCCGCCGTTTGGTAGGACACGGCCGGCAGGGCCACCCCGCCCAGGTAATCGGCACTAAGGTCGGGCACATAGTTGCGCATCCAGAGGTAGACCTCCTTACCGGCGTCGGCGTTGGTGTACAGGGTGTTGGGCGGGCGCGGGCTTGCGGGCTTGCCGTTGACGATGGTGAAGGTGTAGCGGCGGTTTTTGGCGTCGCGCGGCACACCGGGCAAAAATGGATTGACCGAGCCTGTGTCGGGCTGAATCTCAACATCGTTGAGCGAGTCTTGTGGCTCGCCGCGCGGGTTGTAGGTATTGAAGTTCCAATGCCGCATGTGCGGAAATTCACCCTTGATGATGACTTTGGCGCCGTCGGCGATCTTGAGTGCAGTCGGCACATACGTCGTGGCGGTGTCTGGGAACTGGTTTTCCCAGGAAAACGAATTGGCGTCGTTGGTGAACACGCCGCTGCGCGCGCGTGGCCCGGGCCAAAAGCAGGAGCGCAGTGCCAGGTTGCTTTTTTGATTGGCCGCAGTGTGAATGTCCATGGGCTTTTCAGGCGGCATGGGTGGCGCAATCCGGCCCCGCCCCGCGCTGTCGACCACATAGCCCGTGTCGCTGGGCTTGGGGCTGCCGTCGGCTGCGCCCTGGCCCATTTCAAAGCGGCTGTAGTGGGGTCGCACGATGCTGGGGTCGTCTTTGGCTAACCGGTTTGTCGCCCACCATACGGCTGCGGCCAACAAGGCAATGAGGGCCAGCAACAGCACACCGGCGATTTTCAGTAGTTTTTTCATGGGCAGGTCTCTTCGTTATGTGGGGTGTCAATGCGAGCGGGACTTCAGTCTTCAATCAAGTGAAAGTCTGACTTCATGGCGCCGCACTCGGGGCACGACCAGTCGTCTGGCAGATCCTCGAATTTCGTGTCCGGCGCGATGCCTGTATCCGGATCACCCAGGGCTTCATCGTAAACATGGGCACAGTAGGCGCAGCGGTACTTTTTCATACGGACCTTTTTGAATGGCTCAAGTGGAGCCCAGCGCAGTCGTGCCGCCGGGATGCATGGTGGGAATCACCGCAAACCCATGCTGGATACGAAGGTCCCTTGCACGCAGTTCGGGCTCCATCAAA
>CAIWRE010000352.1 GCA_903914985.1 uncultured beta proteobacterium
AACATTTACTACATCGGTGATTTGATTCAACGCACCGAGAACGAGTTGCTCAAGACCCCGAATCTGGGTCGCAAGTCGCTCAACGAAATCAAGGAAGTGCTCGCTTCTCGCGGCCTGACTCTTGGTATGAAGCTTGAAAGCTGGCCGCCCGCGGCTCTGGAAAAGCGTTAATAAGTGAGCGGGCTCGCAAGGCCCTGCGCCCAGAGCAGTACCTGGTACGGCTGCTCGTAAATACTAAATCGAAGGAATAAAAATGCGCCACGGACACGGACTACGTAAACTGAATCGCACAAGCTCTCACCGCTTGGCGATGCTTCGCAACATGATGAATTCTTTGATCGCACACGAAGCGATCAAAACCACCGTACCCAAGGCCAAGGAATTGCGCCGCGTGGTCGAACCCATGATCACCTTGGCCAAAGAGGCTACCGTGGCCAATCGCCGTTTGGCATTTGACCGTCTGCGTGACCGTGACAGCGTGACCAAATTGTTCGACGTTTTGGGCCCACGTTTCAAAGCGCGTCCAGGCGGTTACACACGTATTTTGAAGATGGGTTTCCGTGTGGGCGACAACGCGCCTATGGCCTTGGTCGAATTGGTGGAACGTACCGAAATAGTTGAAGACGACGCCGCAAACACTGCTGCGTAAGTTAGAATACAAACATACCGCGCGATGGAGCAGCCTGGTAGCTCGTTGGGCTCATAACCCAAAGGTCGTAGGTTCAAATCCTACTCGCGCAACCAACAAAACTGCCCTCGGGTTTGTTTTCAAAAAGCCAACTTTTTAGTTGGCTTTTTTTTGAAAAGAGTTTGCCATGTTCCTCCCTTTAGACCCTGACGCCGTCGCACATGGCATTCAACTCTCTGTCGCACCGGTGTTCTTGTTGACCGCCGTGTCGGGAATGATTGGAGCCGTTGCCAATCGCTTGGCACGCATCATCGACCGGGCGCGCCTTCTGGAAAAAGGCCTGCAGTCCCATGTGGAAGTCGCTGAGCACGACAAGATTTTCAAAGAGTTGGCGGAGCTGCGCCGCAGGGGTTTGCTGGCCAACTGCAGCATCGCATTGCTCACGGTGTGCGCCGTGTGCATTGGCTTGACCATCATGATTTTGTTTCTGGGCGAGACGCTGAATTTTCAGGGCCTGCGCATCTCCATCGTCAGCTTCTTGGCGGGCGTAGTCTGCTTTTTACTGGCCTTGATTTGTTTCCTGATCGAGACCTGGATCGCGACCCGCGTGCTGAATTTTGCGCGACCCAATCGGTAAGTTTTTTCTAGCTTACGCGCACTTCTCGACTTGCACGGCACAGTCATAAAAGGTCGGTGCACGGCCCATGTCGGTCAGCTGCTGACCGGTCACTTCGTTCACGTTACTTCCCTTGGGGCCCAGCTTGCGCCACCAGACACCGAGGCCATTGACGACCCCGGGTCGCGCCCGGTCGCTGACACGTGCAGTGCAGTGGTAGTCACCGCGCGCGTTGAACACCCGCACCATGTCGCCATCGCTGATGGCGCGCGAGGCAGCATCCTGCACATGCATTTCCAACAAGGGCTGGCCTTCGATGTCGCGCAAGCTTTTGACATTCACAAACGTGGAGTTCATGAAGTTGCGCGCGGGCGGCGAGATCATGGCCAAGGGATAGCTGCTGTCGGCGGCAGCAGACTCGTAGTTGGGCACATAGTCGGGCAGGCCGTCGCCCAGCGAGGCTGCCAGCCGCTCGCTGAAGAACTCGCACTTGCCGGAGGGCGTGGGGAACTGGCCGCTTGCAAAAGGTGCATCCGGCAGTGGCAGGCTCACAAACCCGTCAGTCAGCAATTGCTCAAAGTCCAGGCGAGTCTCCAGCGCCATGCGGCACAAGGCCAGGTCGTCGTCGCCAAAGCAGGCATCGGTGTAGCCCATGGCCTGCGCGAGAGCACGGAAGACGTCGGTGTTGGTGCGCGCCTGTCCCACGGGGGCGATGGCGGGGCGGTTGAGCAGCACATCGGTGTGGCCATAGGTGGTGTGCACGTCCCAGTGTTCGAGCTGGGTGGTGGCAGGCAAGATGTAGTCCGCGTGGTCCGCCGTGTCCGTCTGGAAGTGCTCCAACACGACGGTAAACAAGTCCTCGCGGCCAAAGCCCTTCGCTACCTTGGAGGAGTCCGGGGCCACGGCTACGGGGTTGCTGTTGTACACAATGAGCGCGTCGATTCGGGGGCCGAACTCCGGGCTGGCCGGACGCCGCAGGTCGTCGCCAATGGTGCTCATGTTCACCATCCGGGTGGCGCCCTTGGCCCGCAGGTCAGGACGGCTCAAGGCGGACTTGTCAAACCCGTGGGTACCGGAGGCAGAGAGCAACATGCCGCCCGCACGGTGTCTCCAAGCACCAATCAGCGCGGGCAAGCAGGCCACGGCGCGCACCGCATTGCCGCCGCCACGCGTGCGCTGCATGCCGTAGTTCAGCCGGATGCCTGCGGGTGCGCCGGTGGCGACACCGGCGCCGTAGTCGCGTGCCAGGGATTCAATCTGCGACACCGGGATGCCGCAGACTTCGGCAGCGCGAGCGGGCGGCCATTGCAGGGCACGCTCTTTGAGCGCTTCCCAACCCAAGGTGTGGCGCGCAATGTAGTCGTGGTCCAGCCAGTCGTGGGTGATGAGCTGG
>CAIWRE010000353.1 GCA_903914985.1 uncultured beta proteobacterium
AGCATGTCTTTGACGGGGGCGATGTAGCTCATGGCGGACTTCCAATGGAGAACAGAGAAAACGTAAGGGCAGTGCCACAGCGGGCACAAAAAAGGCACCACGCAGGGTGCCTTTTCAGGGACAGATCAGAGTGCGGCTACAAGGTCGGGAACGGCGACAAACAAGTCCGCCTCCAGCCCGTAATCGGCCACGCTGAAGATGGGCGCCTCAGCGTCTTTGTTGATCGCAACAATCACTTTGCTGTCCTTCATACCAGCCAAGTGCTGAATCGCGCCGCTGATGCCGCAGGCCACATACAGCTGGGGCGCAACGATCTTGCCGGTTTGACCGACTTGCCAGTCGTTGGGCGCATAACCCGCGTCCACCGCAGCGCGGCTCGCGCCCATGGCGGCTCCGAGCTTGTCGGCCAGCGGCGTCATGACTTCCATGAATTTTTCGCTCGAACCCAAAGCACGGCCACCCGAGACAATGATCTTGGCTGCGGTCAGCTCCGGGCGGTCGTTGCGGGCGATTTCCGAGCCCAGGAACTGCACATCGGCGCTCGCACCAGCGGCCGCGGGCGTCTCCACACTGGCGCTGCCGCCGGTGCTGGCTGCTGCGTCAAAGCCCGTGGTCCGCACGGTGATCACTTTGATCGCGTCGGTGCTTTGCACAGTGGCGATGGCGTTGCCGGCATAAATGGGACGCTCGAAAGTGTCGGGGCTGTCGACCTTGGTGATGTCGGAGACTTGTGCGACATCGAGCTTGGCAGCCACGCGGGGTGCAATGTTCTTGCCAAACGCAGTGGCGGGGAACAGCAGGTGGCTGTAGCCGGAAGCAAGGGCCACCACCTGGGCGCCAATGTTTTCCGCCAGGCCGTGGCCAAAACCTTCGCCCTCCACATGGATGACTTTGGAGACGCCTGCGATTTGCGCAGCGGCAGCGGCAGCGGCGCCGGCGTTGTGGCCGGCGACCAGCACGTGCACATCACCGCCACATTGCGCGGCAGCGGTCACGGTGTTCAGGGTAGAAGGCTTGATGCTGCTGTTGTCGTGTTCAGCAATAACGAGTGAGCTCATGGTGTGTGTCCTTTGAATCGTGTGGCGCGGAGCGGATTAGATGACTTTGGCGTCATTGCGCAGCTTGTCGACCAGCGTAGCCACATCGGCCACTTTGATACCGGCGCTGCGGGCTGCGGGTTCCACCACTTTGAGGGTTTTGATGCGCGAGGTGACATCCACACCCAGATCAGCCGGGCTCATGGTGTCGAGCTGCTTTTTCTTGGCCTTCATGATGTTGGGCAAGGTCACGTAGCGGGGCTCGTTCAAGCGCAAGTCGGTGGTGATGATGGCGGGCAGGGTCAGGCTCAGGGTTTCCGAGCCGCCGTCCACTTCCCGGGTGACGTGGGCCTTGCCATCCGCCACCTCGACCTTGCTGGCAAAGGTGGCTTGGGGACGGTCGCTCAGGGCTGCGAGCATTTGACCGGTTTGGTTGCAATCGTCGTCAATGGCTTGCTTGCCCAGAATCACCAGGCCGGGTTGCTCTTTGTCCATCAGGGCCTTGAGCAATTTGGCCACGGCCAAGGGCTGGAGTTCTTCAGCGGTCTCGACCAGGATGGCACGGTCAGCACCAATGGCCATGGCGGTGCGCAGGGTCTCGGAGCACTGGGCCACGCCGCAGGAAACGGCGATGACTTCGGTGGCCACGCCTTTTTCGCGCAGGCGAACCGCCTCTTCAATGGCGATTTCGTCGAAAGGGTTCATGCTCATCTTGACGTTGGCAATATCGACGCCGCTACCGTCAGATTTGACGCGCACCTTGACGTTGTAATCCACCACGCGCTTCACCGGGACCAGAACTTTCATATCGACCACTCCAAAGATTAAAAAATAGGCATTTCTGCGCCGTAGAACCTTACGTGCACGTCAACCTGCGATTCTAGGCGACCCACCGATTGCCAGTGCTAAAAGCAGCATCAAGACAAAATAGAACGACCGTGCTTTTTTGAGATTGTAGCGACCCCGCGAATCCTGCTGCTTCGGCTCGGCGACTGCGCTTGTAGCAGCCGCGACAGCAGCCCCGGGAAAGTTAGGCTGCGCCTTTGGAAAACTCCAAAACGCCGTCTGCCAAGGGACGAAAGCGCAAGTCCAACAGGTCGCGCAGGTAGTTTTGGTTGAGCCGCCAGGGCGAACTGCTTCCTTGCAAGGGGAACTGGTCCAGCGAGCGCTGGATGTAGCCCGAGCTGAAGTCCACCCAAGGCTGGGGCTGAACACCGCTCTCTGGCAAGGCTGGCATGCACACCTTGCTGCCCGTGCGATGCATATGGCGCAGGACGCGGCAGACAAAGGCACCTGTCAAATCACTTTTGAGCGTCCAGGACGCATTGGTGTAGCCGATCACATACGCCATATTGGGCACGCCGGAAAGCATCATGCCTTTGTAGCTCATGGACTTGGCAATGTCGACCGCCTTGCCATCGACACGAAGCGCCATGCCGCCAAAACCCAGCAAATCGAGCCCTGTCGCAGTCACCACGATATCGGCAGGTAACAGCGCACCTGAGCCCAGTCGGATGCCGCCGGGCTCAAATCCCCCCACCGTGTCGGTCACCACGTCGGCCTGGCCGCTGCGAATCGCAGCGAACAAATCCCCATCCGGCACCAGGCATAAGCGCTGGTCCCAGGGCTTGTAGCGGGGATTGAAGTGGGTTCGCACGTCAAATGCAGACGGTAAGGCCGCGGCGGCGGCCTTGACGATGCCTTCTTTGAACTGCTCGGGCCGACGTTTGGCCAGACGAAAGAACAACAAGCCCAGCATCACGTTTTTCCAGCGCGTGAGCCCATACGCCAAGCCAGTCGGCAAGAGGCGACGCAGGGCGTTGGCGATGGCATCGCTGCGCGGTCGCGCCACCACATAGGTGGGCGAGCGCTGCAGCATGGTGACATGCGCCGCATCTTTCGCCATGGCGGGCACCAGCGTCATGGCGGTCGCACCGCTGCCGATGACCACCACACGCCTGCCCCGGTAGTTCAAGTCCTGCGGCCATTCCTGCGGATGAACCACGCGCCCGGCAAACTGGTCTTGCCCCGCAAAAGCGGGCGTGTAGCCGTGGGCGTAGTTGTAGTAGCCGCTGCACATCAGCAAAAAGCGGCAGCTCATGTGCACCGGCTCGGCGTTGGTACCTGTTTGCACCGTCAAGGTCCACTGCGATTGCGCACTCGACCACACTGCTTCCGTCACACGGTGATTGAAGCGGATATGCGTCAGCAGCTCATGCTCCTGCGCTGTGTTTTGGATGTACTGCAAGATCGATGCGCCGTCGGCAATCGCCTCCCCCGCCGTCCAGGGCTTGAAGCTGTAGCCCAGGGTGTACATATCAGAGTCGGAGCGCACGCCGGGGTAGCGAAACAAATCCCAGGTGCCACCCAGGCGGGCTCTGCCTTCCAAAATCGCGAAGCTCTGGCCGGGGCAGCGCTGGCGCAAATGCACGGCGCTGCCAATGCCGGAAAGGCCCGCGCCGACAATCAAGGTGTCGAAGTGTTCCATCGTCATGCGGCAAATATCCGCGCGACGCGGCCCATAGAACACCAGTAAAGATCGCGCTCCCAGCCCACGCTGGGAAACACCACGCCCTGCGTCAGTCCGCCACTGCGCACCCGCGCGCGCTCATGACCGGTTTCGATGTCCAGCACCACCACCTCTTCGCCAAAGCGGCGGTAGTCGTTCACCACCAGTTCGCCACTGCCGGGGTACAGCAGCAGATGGCTGGCAACTCCGAAGGGCTCTTTTCGCCAGAGAGGTTCAAGGCTTTGGTCCTCTTGCAAGCGCCAGGCGCACAACACGCTGTTGGCAGAATCAAAACCTACAACGATGCGCCGTTGCAAGTCGACAAGAGGCGGATTGGTGATGCTGCCCCCGCGCAGGCCACTCACCTCCAGTGCGCCATGGTCGGCGGCATCGAGCAATGAGACGCGCAGTAGCCGGTTAGGCGTCTGCCTGACACCGGCGCCGCGCATATTTATGCGGTAGCGATGCAGGCCGTTGTCCATGAACCACGCGTTGTGGCCGTCGATGACAGCGTCCCACCCGTAGGTTTGTGCGGTGGTGCCCACGTAGTTCCATGACCAGTCCAGGTCCTGGCGCAGCGTCTGCGCGGCTTCGTCCCAGTGGAAGCGAAAAATACTGCGCACGCCCACCACATACACCGTGTTGCCCACCGCACTCAGGCGCGCGATCGATGGCTCGGGACACACGATATCGGCGCACACGGGACGCAAGGACCCGGCGTCGAGCACCGTCAACCGGGCGGCCACCGTGTCCGAGAGATTCTTGGTGACGATGCGCCCGTTGTCCAAAATCACAAAGGAGTTGTAGGCCAGGTTCACCGGTAATTGATACGACGCCTTCAGGCCACAGGCCCGGTCCAGCCGATGCGCATAACGGCCGTACACCACGTAAATATCGCCATTGCGGTGAATGGCCATGCCGCCGGGCCACATGGGGCCGCCGGGCAAGCGCTTAGAGCTTTGCCGGGTTTGCAAGGTGTGCGGGTCGATGCGCTCCACGCACGAGGTGGTGGCCATGCCCAGATGCGCGCGCAAAGCCGAATGGGTCAGCAGGTACACCTCGCCCGGGTCGCCCAGGACCGTCATGGTCGAGAGCACCGTGTCACGGGTGGTGCAGTGCAATCGCTCGCCCGCATTCAGCGACAGGGACGAACCCGCCGGCGCCGCTTGCAGTCGTGCCGGCCCACCATCCTCGCCCGGCCAGGGGCTGGCGTAATAGCCCAGACTCATGCGCGGCGACGGCGCAGCCGCCACCAGACCAACAGACCCACCAGCGCGATCAATACGACAGCGGCCTGCTTGCCAAACACGGGAATCCAGTACCGCCACACAGCATTGATAAACACCTGTCGCTGCGGCGTGTAGCCCTCGGGCATGGGCAGCACCTGGTTGGCTTTTTCATACGAGGCGTAGTCGGCCTGCATGCTTTGAAAATCCTGCGGCAGGCGATCTTTCAAGTCCAGCGTTTCACCCGGATCGGCGCTGAGGTCGTAAAGGTGCCATTGGCCATCACCCAGCGGCGGCATATTGCGCACCAACTTCAGGCTGCCTTTGAACAAGGCCGCGTTGCCCGACAACTCGTAACCCAAGGGCTGATCGCTCCCGCGCACGGCCGTGGCGCTGCCCTGCAGCAAAGGCAGCAAGCTCCTGCCGGTCAGGGGTTCGACCGACGCACCCTGGTAGCTCAGGCCTGGCGGTTTGATCTGGGCCAACTCCAAGAGGGTGGGCGCAATGTCCGTGACATGGGTCAGCGCGTGTTGCACCTGGTTACTCTGGCGCACCGGCGGCCCTGAGATCAACATGGGCGTGCGGATACCGCCCTCCCCCGACCAGAATTTGTAGGTGTACAGCGGCGAGGCCGACGCACTGGCCCAACCCGGCCCGGGGATACCGTAGGTGCCCTTGGCGCCCAGCGTTTCCGTGTCCTGCTTGTAGTTGAACACCAGCCACGGCTGTGCTTCGTGGTAGTCGGAGCCCTCTGCACCATTGTCCGACATGAACACAAACACCGTGTTGTCGTACTGGCCGGTTGCTTTCAAATGGTTGACCAAGCGTCCGACATGGAAATCCATGGATTCGGCCATGGCAGCGTAGACCTCCATTTGCCGCTCCATGTGCAACCGGTCTTTTGTCGACAATGCATTCCAGTCGCTGGTGGTGGACATGGTGGTCAGCCGGGTGCTGGCGGGCACCAGGCCCAGCGCAATGGCCTTGGCCAGGCGTTGCTCGCGCAACACGGTCCAGCCTTCACGGTACCGCCCTTTGTATTTGTCGATAAAAGACTGAGGCGCTTGCACTGGCACATGGTTGGCCTGAAAGCCGACGTAGGCAAAAAAGGGCTGCTGCTTGCGGGTATCCGCATCGATGTAGCCCAACATGCGGTCTACAAAATACTCCGAGGAGTAAAACTCGGCCGGCATCTTGGCGGCTTGGCCGTCCTCAAACCAATCCACCTGGGGCAGGTGCGGTAAGTACTGTTTTTGGGGCTCCCAGTTGTCGGAACCGGTGTCGCCCTGCACGATGGACTTGTCAAAACCACGGCGGTTGGGCAGGTTGTAAGGCTCGGAGCCCACATTCCATTTTCCTGCGATGTAGGTGCGGTAGCCGCTGTCTTGGAGCAAGGAAGCCACCGTTACCACGTTGTGGTTCAAGGAGCCCTGGTAGCCTGGCTTTCCCAGGTGGTCGGTGGGCATGGCTTCGCGCAGATTGCCCACGCCATTGCGGTGGTTGTCCACGCCGGTCAGCAGCATCGAGCGGGTTGGCGAGCAGGAGGCGGCCACATGGAAGTTAGAAAAGCACATGCCGCGTCGGGCCAAGGCGTCCAGATGGGGGGTGGAAATCTCGCCGCCAAAAGCACCCAGGTCGGAAAAGCCCCAATCGTCGGCCACCAGCACCACGATATTGGGGCGCTGGCCTGCTGCTCCCGGGGTGGAGGCGGCTTGCCCTGCATGTGCTGCTACGTGGCAGACCACACTGATGGCAGCACCCACCAAACCCGCCAATACTCTGTCGAATTTTCTCATTAAATCCCCTCTGGATGCATGCACAAGTGTTGCCATGGGCACCGACCATACACTAGTGCATGCTCTCATTTATGGTAGCACGCACACCGAACCATGCCGTTGAGGCACCGGATTGGACGACAATCTTCACATCGCCCACTGA